>DAOSWV010000017.1 GCA_035380125.1 Oscillospiraceae bacterium | reverse complement strand
CTGTGCTGCTCCCCGCCCCGTTCATGAACAGCATATCCATCATGTAATTCAGTTCTTTTTCCGAATCACTGATCTGATACTGCTGTGTCAAATTGTTGTTTGTATTGCTGCCCGAAGTTGTGTTGCCGCTGTTTGTGTTATTGCCCGAACTCGCGGTATCGGCATACGGCGCCGCTCCCATATTGGGAATCGTCTCGCCGGCAGGATTCACTTTCACGCTGTTGCTTTCTGTGGTTTCACCCGCAGTATACCCTAAATTTACCGGATTGTCAATTGCGCTCGTACGGATCTCTTATGTCCGACATTTCATAATCCGAGCCTAAAAATCCCTTGTCTTTTGGTTCCTGTATTCCCTATCGTATAAAAAATTCAGCAGGGTAGATACCCTGCTGAATTTAGCATTAAATTCCAAGAAAAAAGCTTTAATTATTTGGCACAAAAACCAGCTTTTTCATCAGATCGCCATAAGTGTCTTTGGCATGGATAAAATACTCACCCGGTGCGATTTTCAAATTATATTCCTTCATGTATGTGTAGAGGTTCCACTCAATTAAATCCGGATCAAACATATAAATCGTTTCTTCACCTGCGAAACCCATGTCTCTCTTCAATCTCTCGGCATCAAATACGTCTTCGTCTTTCACAACGAAATTTGGAACTTCGACAACCTCGCCCGAAGATATAGTATAGTTGAATTTTGCTCCGTAATGAAGGTAAAATTCGATGCAGTCATCCGTTTTCCATTTTATAAAAGCGTGCGGATCACCCGTGTCTTCATATAAATAAGGAGTTTCATATAACAATTGCCATTGATCTTCGGCAATATCATAGAGATATACATACTGCATAGACCCCAGCCCGTTTTCACCGTCGAAATGACGTCTGTTAAAGGTTGCGATCTGCGTGCCTGCCTCATTCACGTCGGAATCGATAATAGAGCTCCATTCGATATCTTTAAAGTAGCTATTATCCATGATATCATGTTCTTGGCTTGTTTCAATATTGATGATGGTTTCTTGATCGACCAACACCCGCCGGTTATCAATCCATTTTACAGTTTTAATAAACTCATAAAGATAATCTTTAACGTAATGATCAAAATCGTTCAAGAAAAGATAGCTAATGTAATATGTCCAGTCGGAATTTAGATACCCAATGTTAGCCACTATTTCAATATATTGATTTTTCCCGTCGGGAGAGGGATGGACATTGAATGCTTCCACGAATTTAATAAATGCATCGTCCTCTAAATGCGGCTGTAAAATCGCCTTATATTCATCCAGCGAATAAGATGAACCCAATGGAACGCTCGGTTGGCTCAAATCGTCGGGTATGTCGTCTGCTTTGCTTGACACCGGGTTCGAAACGGCGGGAATGCTGCTTGCATCACTTGACTTCGGGTGATACTGACATCCCGAAATCAAGACAAACATACAGAGTAGTAATAGAATTGTGCGTTTTAATCCCATAAAATTTTGCCTCCTGTATTGATAACCTCTTCGGGGTCATAGAAATAATATGTAACATCATTGGTTCCTTTATATGATTTTCCGTTAGAAGCATATCCAAGAGGATCATGTGAATACTTTTCCACATCACTGCATGTAAATACCATTATATGCAGGTGAACGCCCATGTCGTTTTTTCCCTCTTTATTAACATGCCCGCCTGAATTTCCCATTATGCCAATCGGTTGACCGGAGTCCACATGATCTCCTTTTTTCACAGAATTACTATCCAAATGCATATATGCAGAGAAGAAAACTTTTCCGGTAATTTTATTTTCATGTCTAATAATAACTGTTAAACCGTTTCCACCTTTTCCACCAGCGTTACCATTATCGTGAACGTAAACCACATCACCGTCATATATTGAATATAAATTTAAATTTGTATTATTCTTATTGCCAATATCAAGCCCTATGTGTTTTCCGTCCTTACTGGAAACGTCCGCTCCGAATGCTCTTGTGGTATTGGGAAAGAGGTCCGTAGGTGTGTGGAAGTTCCCAAAATTATCGTTTCTCTCTTTTATTTCATCATAGTCATAATTATTTGTACCGACATTCCCAATTGCGATTCCCTGTGAACGCTTTATCTGATCATCTCGCATTGTTTGAGTTTCCAAATTATGAACGGTGGGATCATTTTTCGGGTTAGCGTTGTTTGAACTGCTACTCAAATTTTCCATGAATGACTTAAATGCTTCCATAACCTCCGCCGGAATTTTTCTTCCCCTGTTTTCCAAGTTCGTGATATATTGATATGCCATTTGGACACTCGGATCAGCGCTGTTTGCTGCTCCATTTAAAAACATCATATCTTCAATGTAATTATAATCCAGATCCCAATTTATATCCCCATACTTCGAAAAACCCATATCAGGTATATCTATATCCGTTACATCCGTTCTCGAGTTATCGTTTCCCGTGGTATCACCCGCAGTATACCCTAAATTTACCGGATTGTCAACGGCGCTGTTTTGCGAAAATTGCTCTTGCCGGGCGGCTTCAGTACTTAAATCATAACTTGAATTTTTTGTGTTGTCAACATTTTCTTGGTTAAAGCCGTCGACATTTTTCGACAATGTCGCATCCTGTAATCCGGCGTTGTACATGGCTTCGATGGAGTCCAAATAGCCTCCGGCGGCGGCATTGGCCCTCGTTTCTCTGTCTAAATCTATCCCATTCAACCCCGCGTTGTAAGCGTCAACAAGGTCGTCATGCCCCATTCCTTCTTCACCGAATTGCGGGCTTTTCACTGTAATGTCATCTATTGTTTTCGCCCCATTCGTTCCCGTTTTCGGATCGACTTTAACCTTGCTGCCGCTTGCTGAATTAGCAGTCGTTTTGGCTGCTGTGTTCGCAGTCGGAATGGCGCTTCTGTTCACGACGTCATCTTCCGACTCAATGATTGGCTGTGTTGCCGTGGAGGTTGCCGGCGCCTGTTCGTCCGGTACATCAACTTCCGGCGGATGATAGGTTTCGATTAGATTTACCGGTTGATAAACGTCATCCATACCCGGGATCTCCGGCGCGGTGTAATTCAACTCCCGCATTCTTTTTTCTCTCAATTCCTTCAGACGTTTTCTCAATAATTCAAAACTCATTTTATTCTCCCCATTCATTTTTATCCTTCATTTCCCGTTGCTTCCCGTCGGAAGTACTCCTGCCTATAGTATAATTTTTCCTATGCTTTTTCGCGACCCCATTCGGCATTCTTATAAATCAACTTTATTTCCCCGTTTTATCCGATTTTCAGAATGACTCTGTCAACTTTATGCAAATCCATAAGCCATCCGTTTGAGTCCTAAATCGATGGATATAAAAACAGAGGAGCCCTAAAAGCTCCTCTGAAATCACTGTAAATTCACTTATATCTTTGTCTGTTGTTTTACCGTGCTCGATCCGTCGACTATAAGATTTCCGCTGTATTCGACGGTCTTAATGCTGCAGTTTTTACCGATGATGACGTTTTTGCCGCGCACAATATCCGCCGTGGTATTTTCGAGTTCAATCTCATCGCCTTCAATCGTACCGGTCTCCAGCAGGTCATCTCTTCTGCGTCCGAGCCAGAATCCCGAACCGCCGCCCAATTTTACCGTGATTTTCCCGCCGCCGATGCTGCCGACACTGCATTTCCCGCCGAGATTGATTTCAACGGTTTCGGCATTCAACAGACCCGATACGCCGCAGCCACCGCTGAGGACAATGCGTTCCGCTTCCATATCAGTCGCCTTAATCGCACCGGATGCTTTGATGGTGTTTGCTTTAATCGCTTCTCCGATTTTAGCCGCGCCCGAACACGTGATGCTCCCCGCGTCGATATTCCCGGAACAATGAAATGACCCCGAACATTTGATATCGCCCGAACAGAGGATGTCGCCGTCCGCCTTGGCGGAACCCGAACAATGCAATTCCGTGCAGGAAATACTCCCGTTGATTTTTCCCGAACCGCTGATTTTAACATTGCCGTATTCACCGGCTGCAATCGTCCCGCTGCCCGAGATATGCATATCGTTTTTACTCATGATAACCATCCTTTCGTTGTCAGCTGTGTTGTATTCGGCGATTTTAATGATAAATCAGTAGTTTTTGCAATAACCTCGCAAATCTCCAGAATCCATGACTTTATATCCATTATTTATTTCCTCCTTAATTCCTGCGTAATGTCGATTTCTTTATCTCCGTTCTTGATTTTTATGACCGTGATCTGCTCGAAGTCATATCCGGTCTCCCCGAATTTTGTGCCGACAATGAGCAGCCGTTTCCCCCGCTGACCCTCGCTGAACTTTTCCGCGAGGTCTTTGAGTGAGGCCTCGTCTTTCGAACCGATGATTTCTTCCATTCGTGCGCAGATCAGCACTTTATCGAAAAATGTCTCCTGTCCTGTCGGAGCCGCTTTTTTAATAAACCACTCTTCGGGGATCAGCCCCATACGTTTCCAGCGGTAAAGCGCCCCGTAGGAAATGCCGTATTTGTCCAAAAGTTCTTTTTTTGAAATCAGTTCCCGTTCCACTCTACATCCTTCCTTCCCGGTTGGATTCGGTTAAATTAATTGTCATGTTTTCTCCTCTCCTTCCGCGATTCGTAACATTGTTACGGTCATAGTATATCGTAACATTGTTACGATGTCAATAGTTTTTTGAAAATATTTCAAAAATTTTATAAATTCAAAAAACCGGAGCTTTCGGTCGTTTTTCATACCGCTTGTAAGCTCCGGTTGTCTGCGTCAATATTTATAAACGATCGGGATAATTATTCTCTATCCCCGCCAGTTCTGATGATATTCACTGATATCGTGCCCGTCGATCGACAGCACACGATACAAATTGCCGTAATCGTCGTTCTCAGCGAGCATCCGATCAATTTCCTCTTTGTGACCGAGTTTTTTGGTGATATTCCAGACCGGAAGCACCGGAATTCGAAAATTGCTGTCCCATGCAGCTATACCGTCGGCGCCGGCGGCATACATTCGTTTCGCTGCATCGAGATAAATCGAGGGTCTTTCCCGTTCCCAGGGCAGCTCGGAATATACGCGAATATGGTACCGATCCGCAATCTCTTTGAATTTCGGAATATCCTTGCAGATATTTTCAACTTCGTTAAAATGCCGGCGGCGCAAAACGACCTGTGTCTTCAGCTTTTCAGACAGCTTTTCAAGATCGATCACGGACGGCTGATCCGTTTTCATACAACCCCCGAGATCCTCAAAATGAGTCATATTGGATTGAATGACGCTGTCGATCAGGCCTTCACGCGCCCAGGTCTCAACATCCAGCCCAAAATTCTTGCTGCCTTCAACGTCATAATAGACATGTACGCAGATTTTCGGTTTTTTTCTGTTCTCCCGTACCGCAAGTTCATCCAAAGAAACGCGGAGTTCGCGCATAAAACCGGTCATAAATGCGCACCATACGCCGTTCAACCGCTCGTCCGCGACCGGGAGTTCGCACGGATTGACCCCTGGATAACGCTGTTCAAATAATTGCTTAACGGGTTCTTCAAAGGCGACATGAATTCCGCGGGTGAACACGAGCGAAACGCCGTCGAACCCGGCTTTCACCCTGTCCGTCAGCCAATTCACTTGGTACTGCCGCACCGCCTCATAAGCATAAGACATCGCGCCGTCAATAACTTTCCCGCAGCGGTTCACTTGATTGAATTCGGGATGCTCATCGACAAACCGAATGGCTTTATGGTTGTTGAACGGCGTGCAAAAATTCGCAAGGTTCATGCGGTTTGCGGCATAAAGCTGAATACCGAATTTATGCGCGCAATTAACCATTTCACGACAAGCTGCATCCTTGTTTTCTGTTTCTTCTTCGCTTTCGTAACCTGTATACTGCAACGAGACGTCCTGGGATGCAAACCGTATGTCGCTGTCTGCCATGGCATTGATCATCAGCCCATATTCTTGAATGCTTTTAAAATTATAATCATGAAAAATACCGGGATCAACATAGGTATAGAGCCTTTTCGTCTCTTTCCCGATAAACATCTCTTTATGATCCGCGACTTCCTGCTCGCTCATCGGTTCGCAGCGCACCCAGACCAGTGCGGAACTGAACTCGTTGTGGTGTTCGATTGTCAGATTTTGTCCCGTCAAATCAGCACATTTCCAAAAAACCTCTTCGACATATTCGTAAGGACCCCACCCTTTTTCCGATGCTCTTGAATAAACCGGATAATGACAGCGGTCGGAATCCAGCTTGAAATAGGTTGTCGTCCGGTTCTCAATATGAAGAAGGCAGAGATAAATCCGGTGCCAGCCATGAAGACCGAGAGACAGCATCATAGCTCCGGCGTCGCTTCCCTTTCGCGCCAAAAGCATATTCCCTTTATAATCCCCAATTTCATAATCCACTGCCCGCCACCCCGACGGTGAAATTGTCCCGGAGATCACCCGTGACTTCAAATCGCAAAAAATGATGGGTTCCTTCATTTATGTTCCTCCGCAGCCGTTTTCTTTTTGCACAGTATAACATTTTTCGAAAAAGATGCAAACCCGTTTTGCAAAAAAATCGCTTTTTATCGTATATTTATTTGACATAAAAATTTTTTGTCGATATAATCTACACGAGGTGAAAGTTTAAAAATAAATTTTCAAGTCGGGGAATTTTCTTCTTCGAATTTTACCGAATCAAATCAAATTCCCAATAACTACGAAAGGGCAATCAATATCATGCCGATCGAATTAAAAAACCGACGCGAGGTCTTTTGGGATAAAACCCTCTGGGCCGAACACAAGGGCGTTGAAATTAAAACCCATCACCCGCAGTACCGCGGAACGGCTTTTACCTGCAATGCACCTTGGGAAGGTAATGTCTGCGGGTATTTTACGATTTTTAAAGACGGTGATTTATATCGCATGTACTACCGTGCATCCGATCTGCAACTCACGCGTAAAGAGACTGTCGGTATCGGGCGGTATTGCTACGCCGAAAGCCGTGACGGAAAGCACTTTACCCGCCCCGAACTGGGCATCTGCGAATTTGAAGGCAGCAAGAAAAACAATATTATCATTCAGGAAGGTTCTTTGGACAACATCTCCTTTTTCCTCGACGAGAACCCAAATTGCGATCCGGGTGAAAAATATAAAGCATTGACCGGAGAATTTGGCAAAGATTTAGTTTTGCTGACCTCGCCCGACGGCATTCATTTTACAAGAAAAGAACGCCTCGACATTGACGGTGCGTTCGACTCGCTCAATCTGGCTTTTTATGATAAAGAACGCGGCGAATATATGGCCTATTACCGCGACCTGCACGACTATACCGGCGAAAACAAATGGACCGGCATCCGCGATATCCGTAATTCCCGCTCCAAGGATTTTCTCCATTGGAAGCACCTCGGGCAACTCAACTACGGCAAAAACGCGCCCGATTTTCAAATGTACACCAACAACGTCCGCGCTTATGAACGCGCGCCGCACATGTACATCGGCCTGCCCACGCGTTATACCGAGCGCAATGTCGATCCCGAAAATTTAAAATATCTGCCAGACCGCGAACACCGCGAGGCCGTCATCAAACAGTGGGGACGCAGCGGCTATGCGATGACCGATACAATGATCATGACCTCCCGCGACGGTCTGCGCTTCCGCCGCCCGTCCGAGGCCTATGTCACACCCGGCCCGGAGCGCGAAAACAACTGGTATTACGGCGACTGTTATTTTGCCAACGCGATGCTGCAGACCGCCGGAGAGCGCCCGGGTGATGCGGATGAGCTCTCAATTTATGCCGGTGACCATTATCGCGTTGAAAACGTCGAACTGATGCGGTTCGGTGTGCGGCTCGACGGCTTCTTCTCACTTTCAGCGGGTTATCCGGGCGGGCAAATGACCACCAAACCCCTGACGTTCACGGGCGACCGTCTGACGGTCAATTTTGCCACCTCGGCAGCCGGATATGTGAAGATCACCCTTTGCAGTGAGGACGGAACACCCCTGCCCGGTTATGAAAGCCCCCGCCTGTTCGGCGACAGCGTCTGCCGTCCGGTGGATTTCGAAAAACCGCTCTCGGCGCTCTCCGGAAAATCCGTCCACCTGCGTTTTGATCTCTGTGACGCAGACCTCTACTCCATAAAATTTGAATAAGTTCCGTCATCTACATTAAAAAGCGGTCGTCAGACCGCTTTTTTGATTACAGGAAATATATTGTAATATAAGAATATTGGTGTTATAATAAAAACAACAGCATTGCCGCAATTTTGCTTCCAAAAAAGAATAAATGATTTAAGAAAGGGACTTTGTGTATGAACGACAATGACACTTCTTTAGCAACATCAAATGAAGCATCGCCGACAGATGAAATTTTAACCTGCAGAAAATGCCGCGCGGAATGGGAACCCGGGAGTGAGGTCTGTCCGTGGTGCGGTGCGGACAAATCCGGAACTCAAAAGCTGCCTTTTACGTTCAAATTTCCGAAAATTGAGCCCAAGGAATCCAAATGGAATCAAAAACGTGCTGTCCCGATCGGCAAAGCCATCCCGATTCTGCTTCTTTCCTGCGTTTTCGGCGCGGCATTATATTTCTTATTACCGGTTATATTGACGCTTTCCGCGTTTCTTTACTATGTAATACTTGTTCTGGTGATATATGCTGCTGCCAGTTTGGGCCTATCCTTCGGTATATCCGCAATCTTTAAACGCTTAATCAATGTTTGGGGGAAAGGTAACAGCACCTGGCTCACCGTAGTCACATCGCTGATTATTTTTGTTCCCTCCGCGTTGTACAATACAATCGTGTTTTGGGCCGCGGGCGGTGTTACGGGATTCATGTCTTTAATCATGGGGCTCGCTCTTCCGATTCTCGGCATTGTGGGTATTGCGATATTTAATGAACAGATCAAAAGCGGCAAGTTCTGTCCGTACTGTGATTCAAATGCATATTTGCGCAAGGATGTTTTAAAAATACATAGCTGCAACACGGAAGAACTGATCAGGCGAATCAGTGAAAATGAGCCGAAAAGCGCATTGTTCGATCTCAACACGCCTGAAATGAGCAAGTTTGCTTTCACATCGGTTGATTTATGCATTTGCAAAAAGCAGGGTTGCCGCCATGCATTGATTCAAATTTATCAACACATGATGCATATGACATACAATAAGCAAAACAACCAGTGGCAGGAAAACGATGAAAACCAACTGATCGCAGAGCATGAAATATCAGATTTCATATTCGATTCATGGGCTGCGGAATGGGATAAAAAGGACAAGTTGGCGTAAAATCCTATCATAATCTTGATTTTTCATATCCAGACATCATCACTTTTCATCGTCAATTATAAGAACCCCGCCTGTTTGGCGACAGTGTCTGCCGCCTGGTGACATTCAAAAACCCGCTCTTAACGCTCTCCGGCAAACCTATCTGCTTGCGTTTCGAGCTTTGTGACTCCGACCTCTATTCGATGAAACTCGAATAATAAATCTCAAAAAGGCGGTCAATATGGCCGCTTTTTTTGAAAGTTATAAGGAAATTTCTTGTAATTCTAACGTCATTGCGTTATAATTTAAATAATGGAGGTATATTAAAATGAAAAAATTTTGTATTGCATTTATATTGATCCTCTGTACGCTTTTATGCGCCTGTGGGAATATCGTCACAGGCAATTCGCCCGCGACAACCGCGAGCAGTTCCGAACCGACGAAGACCGAAAGCGATATCGCCATTGAGGAATACAAGACCATCGAGGATCTCGTTGGATATGCTGATGTCGTTTCCATCAGCAGAGTAACATATGATTTTAGCGAAATGGAAACGTCCTTTATAGATGAAGAAACTGAAACGGCGATAAACGAAGTCACTAACGACACGATAACATATGAAATCGTTTATACGGTCGACGGATTTAGGATTACCGGATATATCTCTGCACCCTCCGATTATCTTACGAACAATTATCCGATCTTGATTTACAACCGCGGAGGCAATGGCGATTACGGTGCAAATACAGCGGAAAGCATTGCAAGATACGCTTATTACTTCCAGTATATCGTAGTTGCGACGCAATACCGCGAAACGGGAATCGGAACCGGCAGAGATCGGTTCGGCGGTGAAGACGTCAACGATGTACTCTTTCTTGTAAATATGACGCAATCCATAGCGTTCGGGGATCAAGATAAGGTATATATGCTCGGTGTATCGCGCGGCGGTATGGAGACATGCCTTGCCATCCGCCAGGACACAAACTCCGTTATCAAAGCGGCGGTTTCCGTCTCGGGCGTCTATGATTTGGAAAGCCTCTATTCCTTCCGCACGGACATGCAGGATGTGCTGAAAAACCGTATCGGCGGCACTCCTTCTGAGGTTCCCGAAGAATACGAAAAACGCAGCGCAGTGACCTTCGCGGATCAAATCAATATTCCGATTCTGATCATTCACAGCACGCGCGATCAAAAAACTCCTTATTCAGATGCAAAAAATTTTGCGGAACTGCTTGAGCAATACGATAAAAGTTATGAATTCATCACCCGCAGGGACAATGCTCACGGCATTGAAAGCCCTGATGAAATCAATACCATCATCGAATGGTTCGAGAGCTTATAAAAGTTCCATATCCTATTAACATTTTATGATATGATAAATTAATATTTTAAATTTTTATCTTTGAAGGAAAGGTGGTCGGCATGAAAAAATTCAATCCACTAAAAAAGATTCATTTTATCAAAATCATCGCCTTGTGCATCTGCATGATATTATTAGTCACCGGCTGCCAAGGTGTCACCGAATCAATCCCGACATCTTCCCGCTGGGTCAGTTCGGAAGGCCCAACCATTACATCGCTTATGCCAAGTACGCAGACTTGGCCCTATGTCTCGAGCCAACCCGGCACAGAAGAGAGCAGTGCTCCTGCTTCTTCAAGCTTGACAACTTCACAGCTCGAACAGATTGAAAGAATTCGCATGGTCATACTTCAAGCGGGTGATTTCGGTCAGAATATATGTGCATTCGATAACGGTGTTCCTCTCGCGTCCGGTTTGTTTCCGGATCAAGCGGTGTGGATAAAAGACCGAGTCGGTACAAACGTTTATTTATATAATATTCAATATCCCTACACAGTTTTCCCCGCTTTTCCGTCGGCTTCTTTTCATTATTCCGTCTATTCCGACACGTTTCAGGATGAATATGCAACTGCCGGTTATGAGTGGGGATTCGGCGGCTGGATCGCCTTCACCGACGACGATTATCCTTTCAACTTCCCCATTACTCATCACGCCTATACCGCCGATGCCCAACCGGCCCGCCCTGATTGGAAAGAGGCCTTTATTCCGTTAATTGAAGAGAAAACCGGTTATGACGGAGGATATGATATCTCCGACACCCCGTTAATCATCACCGATGTATGGCGGTTCGACCTCGACGGTGACGGCATTGACGAGGAACTGGTTCGTGCCTGCAACGAAGTACAGATCCCCAAAACCGATCAGGAAGTAAAACCTGCAAGTAAAAACACAGGCATTTATAATATCATGATCCTCTTCAGCACGACGCTGGAAACGACCGTAATTTACAAAGAGAGTTACTTTATTAATAAATTTGTTAACGAGGAGTTTTATGCATTTGAATACGAAAACATTGAAAACCGCGGTTCCGGCACAACCGACACGTGCGTTTTACAATATGACAGCGAAGGCAATCTCATCCTTTGTCCTTATTATAAATACGGTGAGTATTGGATTATCCGTCCTCAAATCCCGATCGTCTGCGACGCGGACGGCGACGGAAAGCCGGAATTGATTGTTGTCAAACGCCCAAATGAATATTGGCGTGTCGCTGTGTATAAAGCGGGGCTTGACAGCGGCGAGCTGCTCTGGTGCGAAAATACCATGCACCCGTAAAAAAATATCTGCAAACCCTGTTTTTTATTTGTGAAAAAGGTGGAATTTTATTTATTCTTATGCTACAATAAAAAGCGTAAAACACTTATGAAGAAACAATTTCCTTTTTTTGGGGGAATTTTTTCTGTTGTGAACTCAGTCCTCAGAAACTATATAACTGGAGCGATAATATGAAGTTCAAAAAAATGATTGCCGCAGTGTTAGCTTTTATGTTAACGGCTGCATTTTTTAATGTGCCGGCGGCGGCAATCACATCCCCCTCCATTACTATGGGTGCAGTGGTGCGTTCCGACGGAGATCTGTATTACCCGGGTCTGACCGTCTCGGGCAGCGAAATCAGAACCGTCCTGATCAGTTTTTCCGCCGAGGTCACTTCCGGGGATAAAATCGTACTTCCGGACACACCGGCGGGCTTTACCGTCTCCGCGAGTTCATCGACCAACGACTACGCCAAGCGTATCAATGTGGACAGCAGTGTGACAAGCGACGCGATACAAAGTTATCTGCGTGCCGTCGGATATGAGCTGGGCGGTGAGACACAATCCGTGCAGATCGTCATTACCAATGATAATATCGAATATGATACATTTTATAATACCGATACGCAGCATTATTATCAATTTATCTCCGCCCCCTCCGACGGCGTTGCCTGGACAACAGCCTATGCCGCAGCAAAGGGTATGTCTTATTTGGGCAGATCGGGCTATCTCGCAACTGTCACAAGTGTGGATGAGGATGTCTTTTTAAATTCTCTTTCCGCCGGCCAGACCGGTTGGTTGGGCGGCACAGTCTTAGCAAACAGCGGATCAGTAACCGATAAAAACGGCTTAACGAGCGGCCCTCTGCTCTACTATTCGTCTTTCGATGTGAACAATGCGGTTTCCAGCGGTTGGTACTGGGCTTGCGGACCGGAAATCGGAACAGAATTTTACAGCGTGAAAAGCATCAATGACGTGAGCGGAGCAGATGACGAAGCAAAAGCCGCAGTTGCAGATGCACTGACGGATGATGCCAATCCTGACGCTTACTACAATTGGTCAAGAGGCAACGCCTATGAACCCAACAACACCGTTTCAGACACAGGCCGCGATGAAAATTGCCTGACGACGCTGTTTCTTTCCGAACGCATCGGAAAACATGATACGTCGTTTACCTGGAACGATATTGCGTACAATTTTATTGACCAAACCAATGATTATTCAGCTAAGGGCTATTTTGTCGAATACGGCGATTGGGAAACCGGAGATTCCGGCAGCGGAGACTCCACATTCGCATCTGCCGGCAGTACGCTTTCTGTTAAGCCTGTTTTGACGGCGGGCGATGTCACACGGACCACAGACACCACGGGAACTGTAAAATTCACCTCCAGCGAAGCGGGAGAATACTATTATGCGATTGTCGCTGCCGGTACAACCGCACCCACAATAGACACTTCCGCCACGGGAACGGCCTGCATTGCCGGTGAAAACACCATCACCAATCCGACCGGCCTGACAGCAGGTGCGAAGGATATCTATATCAAAGTGAAGAACGCGGCAAACACCGTCAGTGACGCATTGAAAATCGAAATTCCGGCTTGTTTGAAGCTCACCGATATAACATGGAAGAGCACGACCTCCTACACTTGCGGCCTTGAGCTTCCGTCTACGTCGAAAATGGTTACAATCTCGGTGAACAGCGGGTATTTTACCGTTCCTTCACTCGGCAGCGGTACGCTTACCTTCCTCGGCGGAACCAACGGATCGATTTACATCGACACCTTTACCTCCGCACAACAGTTTGCCGGCGCCGTCTTTTCCTTCACGGATAACACAGCGGCCCAAACATTGTTGAGCAATATCATCTATTCGACGGAAGGAGAGACACCCCAAACCATCACAACCTGGTCAAGTACCGTCTCACCCCAGGGCAACGACATTTACTTTGAAGGGCATTTTTACCGTTATGTCGCGGGCAGTATCGACTGGATCAGCGCTGTGCTTGCGGCGGGAAGCACAGTGGATCCGTATTTCGGAGGCCGCGGCTACATCGCAACCGCTACGAATCAGGCAGAAAATTCGATCCTGCTGAAGCTGACCGACACGGGCGGCACCACAGCAGACCACTGGTACGACGCTTGGATGGGCGGCCTTTGGCAGAGAAATACCGGCACCGTCTCCAGCCCGAGTATCACAAGAGGAACGGACGGGAACGAAATTTCCTACCAAAATCTCCTGAGCGCCACCGCCGCCCAACGCCAAAGCATGCTTTTGGATTATACAATTAAATACGGGAACGATATCAGTTTTATTAATACCACACCGGAAATAATAAAATATTATTGGCTCGATGGTCCGGAAGCCGGACAGGAGATTGCGTTCAACACAGACGACTTCTCGCCCTGGCATTCCGGCGAGCCCAACAACGGCGACTTTGTCTATATCGGATGGGAGGGCGCTTACTGGGACGATCTCAGTGCCTATTCCGGCGACAACACCGCCAACGGATTTGCAAAGGTGACCGGGTATATTGTCGAATTTTCCGGCTTTGACGGCGGTTCCACCGAGAGCGTCGTTCAAGAAGACACAAAGACCACCACCGCGGACACTACAGCTCCGACGCTTACGGCGGGTGCCGTCTCCCGCACCTCCGACACCACGGGAACCGTAAAATTCACCTCCGGCGAAGCGGGACAATACTATTACGCGATTGTCGCTGCCGGTACAACCGCACCCACAATCAATGCCACAGGCACGGGAATCACCTGCAACACAGGTGAAAACACCATCACCAATCCGATCGGCCTTACGGCGGGTGCAAAGGACATCTATATCAAAGTGAAAGACGCAGCCGGCAATGTCAGCGCCATGCTGAAAATTTATATTGCAAACTTCAATACCGCACCGGTGTTTTCGGGAACTAATACCAAGCTGACAGTCGACGCAAATTCTTCCGAAAACGACATCGGAGCCCTGATCGGTGTCTCCGACAGCGACGTCGGACAGACGCTGACATGGTCGCAGAAGACCGCTCCGAGTCACGGAACTCTTGGTTTTTCCGGTGCAACCGCCACTTCCGACGGCACATCCGTTCAACCGGGCGGTTCTGTCACTTATACGCCTTCCGATAACTACGCGGGAACCGACAGCTTTACCATTCAGGTCAGCGACGGATATGCGACCGTCGAACGCACGATCACAGTGACCGTCGTCGACCGAATCGCACCGACCGCGACCATCAATCTGGGAACGCACCAATGGAGCAGCTTTATAAGCTCCGTCACATACGGAATATTCTTCAAAAATTCGGTTTCATTCACCATAACGGCAAACGATGAGGGCGGCAGCGGCATCATGACCGTTCAGTGTTTAAAATCAGCCCTTTCGCTTACCCTTGAACAATTACAGACAGTGACCTACTGGAATAACTACGTCTCCTCAGGTTACACCATAGACGCCATAAACGGATCAAAGTTCATCATCTACGCCAAAATAACCGACTATGCCGGCAATGTGACCTACATCAATTCCGACGGAATGGTATTCGACCTTCAGGCCCCTGCCATTTCCACAAGCTATGTCAAAGACGCAACCTCCATCGGCGTCACCGTGACTGACACCGGCTCCGGCGTTGGCACAGTCACTTACACAATCAACGGCGGCAGCACACAGACCGCTGTTCTCTCCGACGGAAAGTTCACGATCTCCCCGCTCGCAGACGGAAAATATGACGTCGTCATCACGGCCAAAGACACCGTCGGGAACGAGAGCTCTCAAACCGTCCATATAGTCTCGTTACATACGGTCACCTTCAAACTGTATGAGGGAGACACAGGTGCGCCTTTGAAAACCCAAACGGTGGAATACGGCAGTTCCGCCACCGCGCCCGCCGATCCCACCCGCACAGGATTCACGTTTAAGGGCTGGGACAAGGCGTTTGACAATGTCACGGCGGACATCACCGTCAACGCCACCTGGGACATCAGCGGCATCACCGTCACTCCCTACACCGAAACCTATGACGGTACGGCTCACGACGCCGTCACCGTAACGGGGACGCTCTCCGGGGATGTCATCACTTACAGCACGAACGGCTCCGATTATTTCGCAACGCTTCCGCAAATCACCGACACCGGCAGCTATCCCGTTTATGTCAAAGTTTCCAGAACCGGTTATACCGACTGGACAAGCACACTGAACACGGCGGTTATCACCCGCGCCTCCGGCAGCCTCAGCATCACCTCTGACCCCGGCAAAACCTATGACGGCACCACCGTTTCCAATCCGTCAATCAGCAAAACCGGCGACGGAATCGTTTCCTTCACTTATTATAATGATAATGAGAATGCACTTGGTTCACAGCTCTCCGGCGCACCGACAAACGCGGGAACCTATTGGGTAAAAGCTTCGCTTGCGCAGGGCACGAACTATACAGCTGCGGAAGCAACCTTCAAATTCTCAATCGCCCGTGCCTCCGGCAGCGTCAGCATCACCTCCAATCCCGGCAAGACCTATGACGGTACCGCCGTTTCCAATCCGTCAATCAGCAAAACCGGCGACGGAATCGTTTCCTTTACTTATTATAATGATAATGAGAATGCACTTGGTTCACAGCTCTCCGGCGCACCGACAAACGCGGGGACCTATTGGGTAAAAGCTTCGCTTGCGCAAGGCACGAACTATACGGCCGCAGAGGTAACCTTCAAATTCTCAATCGATTGCGCTGAAATCGTGGGCATCGTATCCATTCCCAACGCAATTCTAACCGGTGACACCGTTTCGGCAGACGTCACAGGCGCTTTGCCGGCAGCTGTAACTTACAGCTATCAGTGGAGCCTCGACGCAACGCCGATTGAAGGCGCCGTATCCGCAAGCTATACAGTCAGGTCCGCCGATTACGGCAAGTCCCTTTCCGTCACTTTGAACGCAACCGGAAATTTCTGCGGCAGCATCACAAGCGACGGTGCAGTCATCGGAGAAAATATCCGTCCGACCGCAGAAATTACACAAGGTATCAACCATTGGAACAGCTTCCTCAACACCGTCACTTTGGGATTGTTCTTTAATGATACGGTCATGATTTCCGTAAAGGCAAGCGATCAGGGCGGCAGCGGAATCAAGAGCGTGGCGTATTATATATCGTCCGTTCAACTCACCGAGCAGGAAGTGCGGACCTTGTCCGGCTGGAGCGAATACACCTCCGTTATCTCCTTGACCCCGACAGATGCAAGCCAAGTCATCGTCTATGTCAAAGTCACCGATAACGCCGGAAACGTCACCGTCGTCAGCTCGGACAAAATGGAATTCGACCTGCAGTCTCCCTTGATTTTCGCCGATTACACAAAGAACGCGTCCTCCATAGAAGCGACTGTCATTGACGGCGGTTCCGGTGTCGATACGGTCACCTACACGATAAACGGCGGCAACGCACAAAATGCGATCCTGTCCAACGGAAAATTCATAATCTCCCCCCTCGCCGACGGGAAATATGACGTAGTTATCACGGCAAAAGACCTGCTCGGAAACGAGAGCACAAAGACCATCCATGTGGCGTCTGTGTACACCGTTACGTTCAAACTGGATTCAGCTGGCACCGTTTTGCTCAAAGAAACGATCGAATACGGCAGCACCGCCCCCGCCCCCGCCCTTCCCACCCGCGAAGGATATACTTTTAAAGGATGGGATAAATCGCTCGATAAAATCACGGGGAACATCATCTTCTGTGCCACGTGGGAAGTCGCCGCTCCTCAAAGCGGCACAATCGGAATAAGCGGGAATTCCGGTACGGGTTCCGATGTAACCGCACCGAGTATGGGCAGTTCCTTCCCGCTTTACCCGTTGATGGTTCTCGGTTTCTGCTCTCTATTGGCAGGCGCTGTCATCATCAGGAAAAAGCGTATCGATATTTCCGAAGAATAAAATTTCTATCACATCTCAATTAAAATGCCGGCTTCTCGGGCCGGCATTTTTGATTTTAATTCCGCATTTATCGGCAGTATGCTCCGCCTCTTACCTTTTTCAAATAATCCCGTATGCCATCCTCATCTTTTTGGTTATATGTATAGTTCATATATTGCCCCACCTCCAAAGCCGCTTCGTGAAACAGATCGCAGGCGGCGTCAACCGCTGCCCATAATTCGTTATAATCGACGCCGGAATAGGTCTTCTTATATTGTTGGTACCGTTCGGGCGTCAATAGGTTTTTATAATACTTTCCATGCTTGCCGCACGATACCGTAAATTCGTGCTCGGTGCCGATCAGCCAATGCAGCATATCCTCCAACTCCGAGCGCACGATCTCGTTGTACATCCACATCACATAGGGCAGTTCGTCCCGGACAATACCCTTTGCCACATTGTTCAGACACCACCAGAAGTTATTACAGCAGGAAAGGTAAAACAATTCCGAAGGTCTCTTGACATGCCAGATTTGATCATTCGGCGGCGGAAGAACCGGAACCAACCCCTTTCCTCCGTCTTTATCGAGCAAAACCATCGCGGGTTCGCCGTCATCGATATACGGCTTAAACTCAAAGCTCAAATCAATTCGATTTCCGTCGGAAAACAATACCAAGTAAGTGAAATGACCGTCCCCCTCCGAATAACGCATTGCCTCAGGCATCTGCATCATCAAAGGCTTACCGAACTTCCCCTCAATCCACGCCGGATTGTTGTAAAAAGGTTCAATATCCGAGACAAAATAGGTGATATCGTAATCCTGATAACAATCTTTCGGCGCATTCGGATTTGCCCGGGAGCCGGACAGCAAAACCGCCCGAATCCTGTCATCCAAGTTCGCGACGTTTAAAATTAAATCGAATATTTCCCGTTCACTTCGCATAACCCTTTTCCCTCCGAATTTATAATACAAAAGAATGCTCCGTCAGGAGCATTCTTTCAAAGCGTCAAGCGAAAACTTGACGCTCTTAACGGTTATTCCAATAATCGCGGTTTTGTTTCTCGCCCCACTTTACGGATTTTTTATATTTGCGCCGGTTATACATGCTCAGCGAGAGGTTCTTGACATCTCGGAAAAGCTGTTTACCGAAAAACAACAGCAGCACCGCTACCGCCGCCAGAATTGATGCCCGTTCAGCCCAAGTCCCGATGATTAAAATAAGCAAAAAATACGCCGCGTCGGCATAAGCCAGCCATTTGATCTTGATCGGCAGGATAAAAAACAGCAGAATCTGATAATTCGGGTAAAATATCGCAAACGCGAAGAACAACGACATGTTCAGATACAAATTGTCATTGTATCCCGTGATAAAGCCCGCCGCGATTAAAAACAGAATGCAGAAGTAATAATACAGATTGAACTTGGCAGCACCCCATTCGTTTTCAAGCGAATTGCCGATCATCCAATAGAAATACAACACGAAAAAGATGAAAAGAATACCGGCACTCGGCGGAACAAAAACAAAGGTTAAAACCCGCCAAACCTGCCCCTGCAAAATCAATGTTCGGTTAAATTCAATCAACTGTGACAGAGTGGTACCGTATCTCGCGCTCATCAGCAAATCGATCAAAAACACCAAAAACTGCCCCGCTGCAATGTAAAGCATCAGATTTTTGATCGCTATTTTTCTAAATTTATATGCCAGCTTATCCAAAAATGTCATTTCTAATTCCTCAATGCCTGTAATACCGCGGGGATCCGTCCGCCGCGCTGAATCATTTTTTCGGGTGACCAGGTGCTGATCTCCATCACCGGCGCGCTGCCGAGCAGTCCGCCGAAACTGACCTCATCCCCGACCTTTTTCCCGATGGCCGGAATCACACGCACCGCCGTGGTCTTGGAATTGACGACCCCGATGCTGGCCTCATCGGCTATTAGCGCCGAGATCACCGCCTTGCTCGTATCGCCCGGCACTGCAATCATATCGAGACCCACCGAACAGACCGCCGTCATGGCCTCCAACTTTTCAATCCGCAGACTGCCGCGCCTTGCCGCCGCGATCATACCCGCATCTTCACTGACCGGAATAAACGCGCCTGACAACCCGCCGACGTGCGAACTGGCCATGATGCCGCCTTTTTTGACCGCGTCGTTCAGCAGTGCCAACGCCGCCGTCGTACCGCAGCAGCCGGCGCTCTCCAGGCCTATTATTTCCAAAATCTCTGCCACCGAATCACCCACGGCAGGTGTCGGTGCCAATGAGAGATCAATAATGCCGAATTCGACGCCGAGTCGGTCCGCCGCCAGTTCGGCCACAAGCTGACCCATGCGGGTAATCTTGAAAGCCGTTTTCTTGATGATATTCGCCGCCTGCGACAGATCGCAGTCGCCCGCTTCGCGCAGAGCCGCCGCCACAACACCCGGCCCCGAGACGCCCACGTTGATGGCGCACTCCGGTTCTCCGGTGCCGTGAAATGCGCCGGCCATAAAGGGATTATCTTCAACCGCATTGGCGAACACGACGAGTTTTGCGCAGCCGATGCAGTCACGGTCTTTGGTCGCTTCAGCGGTTTTCTTGACGATTTCGCCCATCATCGCCACCGCATCCATGTTGATACCTGCCCGTGTCGAAGCCACGTTGATGCTGGAACAGAGTTTTTTGGTTTCGGAAAGCACCTGCGGAATCGCCTCAATCAACGGCAGATCGCCGCCGGAAAAACCCTTCTGCACCAACGCCGAAAAGCCGCCCAGAAAGTCCACATCGGTGGCTTCTGCGGCTTTGTCGAGTGTAAGCGCCAGTTCAAAAGGATCAGCGGTCGCACACAGCATTGCGGCAGGCGTGACCGAAATACGTTTGTTGATGATTGGAATGCCGTATTCAGCGCTGATACCCGCGCAGATCTCTTTCAGCCGTCCCGCTTTTTTTGTGATTTTATCGTAGACCGCCGCACAGGTGGCTTTGCTGTCGCCGCGGATGCAGTCCAGCAGCGAAATCCCCATCGTGACGGTGCGGATGTCGAGATTTTGATCTTTAATCATCCCCACGGTCTCAAGGATGTCGTGTATATCGCGTTTGTTCATCGTATAATCCGTCCTTTGGCTGTCGGAAAACTTGTTTTAAATATGGTGCATTGTGTCGAAGACCTCTTCCGAAATCACATAGATCACAAGCCCCATCCGTTCGCCCTCGGCCTTGAGTGCCGCGGCAAAATCCGCAAGTTTAATTTTTGATTTGGCCATATCCACCAACATCAGCATCGCAAACATGTCGTCCATGATTGTCTGGTTCACGTCGGTGACGTTTATGCTGTTTGCGGCGCATTGTGCGGAAATTTTGGCCAATATTCCAACCGTATCTTTTCCCAAAACGGTAATAACTGCCTTCATAATGATACCCGCCTTTTCAGTAAAAAGTTAAAAAAACATTTTCAAACTTTCGATCCCTTTCGGGTTGATGAAGGAATTATACCATATTTTTTATACGATTAAAAGTATAATTGCCGTTTACCTTGAGAAAATAAGAACACATCCTATTTTAGGAGGGTTTTTTATGGTCATTGATAGAATCGCTTTGATAATCATGATAATCGGAGGGCTGAACTGGGGCAGTGTCGGATTGTTCAACACCGATCTGGTCGCGCTCACCTTCGGCAGCGGCAGTGTTGTCGCCCGAATCATCTATTCACTAGTCGGCATTGCGGCACTTTGGTGTATCTCTCTGTTGTTCAGGGAACGCAGCGCCGTCACCGAGGGACGCATGGAAGCGCAGGCCCGCAGCACCAAGGATTAAAAAATTTCACCGGTTAAAATTCGGATGCGATCTTTTCCTTTTATAAAAAGAGGGAAAATTGCGGCGGCGTAAATTCTGCGCCGCCGTTGATTTTGCCGTAATGAACCCGCCGTCCCTGTAGGGAAAAGTCTTGACTTTTCCGAGCGGGCGAACCTCCTTCGCCCGCGAAACCGTTGTTTTGTGTTTTCGGTCATATTACATAATATGAATTGACATCTGCTAATATCTCTGTTATGATTGAGACATTCCAATTTATGGAATTCATTTTCAAGAAGAAAGGTGGATTATGATGAAAAAAGTATTGATTGCCCTCCTTATGTTTTGTTTACTCCTGCCCGGCTGTATGAGCAACGGGCAACCCGCCGAATCGGAGTCTTCTGCCCTCTCAATCGATCCAACCGAATCTGAAGCGCAGACCGACGAAACGACCGCACAAATCGCAGACATTACTGATGTCATCCAACGTTATTTTAAAGCTCTGGAAAATGATGACACCCAAGCGCTAGCGGAATTAACAAATTACCGAATTGCTCTCTTCGGTTATGAAAAAGGAGAAGACGGTGGTTGGACTTGCCCGATCAAATCCTACGGAAATGCGATTGCTTATAATTTGAAAATCGAATACAGCGCCAGCCATGAAGCCACGGGGTGGTACTCTGCCTCTGAGAGTTACAATGTGACGTATGAAATCGACAAGGATAATCGCGAATATCAAAATTATCTCAAAAACGATCCTGCGCTTTTTGATATGTATTTCACCCAAGAGACCGATGATATTTACAATCTCCTTGATAACGGTCGATATGCCACATGGAAACATATCGGCGTTATGAAAGACGAAACCACGGGCAACTGGGTGATCTCGGGATTCGGCACCGGGGGTTGAGTTAAACAAGATCGAATCCGTCTTTGCGAGGAGGTACGACGAAGCAATCCAGAGAACAAGTGTCTGGATACCGCACAATCCAATTGCCCCCAGTGTCTGGATTGCCGCGGGGCATAAAGCCCCTCGCAATGACGACAAATATAAACAAAAGCGGCGGCGCTTTCGCGCCGCCGCCCTTAATTCTGATTTTCGTTTGCCGATTTTTACACTGTCACTGTACACTTTTAACTGTGAACCGTGCACTTAGCAATTGCGGGATGATGATCAATACATATCCATGCCCGGATTGCCCATCGGCGCCGGCGGAGGAGTTGGTTCTTTCTTATCGGCGACCAGCGATTCGGTCGTGAGAATCATGGATGCGACCGACGCGGCATTCTGCAATGCGGAACGGGTGACCTTGGTCGGGTCGACGATACCGGATTCGATCATATCGCAGTAGGTCTCTTTGTAGGCATCGAAGCCGTAACCGGCTTTGCGGCTGCTCTTGATCTTATTGATGATGACCGAACCCTCGAGACCGGCGTTTGCAGCGATCTGGCGAATCGGTTCTTCAAGCGCTTTGAGAATAATCTTAACGCCTGTCTTTTCGTCACCGTCGACCTGTGCGATCAACTTATCGACAGCAGATGCAGCGTTCAGCAGTGCGACGCCGCCGCCCGCGACGATACCCTCTTCAACGGCCGCTTTGGTTGCGGAGAGTGCATCTTCCATGCGCAGTTTCTTTTCTTTCATTTCGACTTCGGTAGCCGCGCCGACCTTGATGACGGCGACGCCGCCGGAGAGTTTGGCAAGGCGTTCCTGCAGCTTCTCGCGGTCGAAATCAGAAGTGGTGGTCTCTATCTGAGTCTTGATCTGGTCGATGCGGGCTTTGATCTCGTTGGTGTCGCCCATACCGTCGACAATGATGGTGTTCTCTTTGCCGGACTTGACCTGACGCGCTCTTCCGAGCATCTGAATGGTGGCCTCTTTGAGTTCCATGCCCAGTTCTTCGGAAATCACCTGACCACCGGTCAGGGTCGCGATGTCACGGAGCATTTCCTTGCGGCGGTCGCCGAAGCCCGGTGCTTTGATGGCGACGCAGGTGAAGGTACCGCGCAGTTTATTGACGAGGATGGTGGCAAGGGCTTCGCCCTCGACGTCCTCGGCGATAATGACCAATTTCTTGCCGGCCTGAACGATTTGCTCGAGCAACGGCAGAACGTCCTGAATATTGCTGATCTTGCGATCGGTAATGAGAATGTAGGGATCGTCAATGACGGCTTCCATCTTCTCGGAATCGGTTGCCATGTACGGAGAGATATAACCGCGATCAAACTGCATACCGTCGACGACGTCGCACAGGGTCTCTGCGGTTTTGGATTCTTCGATGGTGATAACGCCGTTGGCGCTGACCTTGCTCATGGCCTCTGCGATCATGTTTCCGATAAATTCGTCGCCGGAAGAGACGGTCGCGACACGTGCGATGTCCTGGCTGCCGCTGACGGTGCGGGAATTCTTTTTGATTTCATCAACTGCCACATCGACTGCTTTTGCAAGCCCCTTTTTGATGACCATCGGGTTCGCGCCTGCGGCCACGTTCTTCATACCTTCGCGCACGATGGCTTGTGCCAGCAGGGTCGCGGTGGTTGTGCCGTCGCCGGCCGCGTCGTTGGTCTTGGTGGCGACTTCGCGGATCAGCTGGGCGCCCATATTCTCAAAAGCGTCCTCGAGTTCAATCTCCTTGGCGATCGTAACGCCGTCATTGGTGATTAAAGGTGCACCGAATTTCTTGTCCAGAACGACGTTTCTGCCCTTGGGGCCGAGTGTGATTTTGACGGTGTTCGACAGGTGGTCAACGCCCGCCTGCAGGGACTTTCTGGCGTCCTCGCCATATAAAATAATTTTTGCCATGGTTGTTCAATCCTTTCCCGATTACTCTACGATTGCCAGGATATCGGACTGGCGCACGACGTTGTACTCCACGCCGTCCATTTTGACTTCGGTACCGCTGTACTTGCTGGTGATGACTTTGTCGCCGACTTTAACATACATCGTGACTTCGTTGCCGTCGACATTGCCGCCCGGACCGACCGCTATAACCTCGGCGATCTGGGGCTTTTCCTTTGCGGAGCCGGCCAGAATAATGCCGCTCTTTGTGGTTTCTTCCGCTTCGACCAGTTTTAAAACAACTCTGTCAGCTAACGGTTTGATCTTCATGTTCTTTTCCTCCTGTGAAGAAATTTTACATAAAATTAGCACTTCATTCGTTCGAGTGCTAAACACATTCTATACCCCCTTCCCCGCTTTGTCAAGGGGGTGCTCCAACATTTTCCGTGATTTTTTTGTGATGAAATCGGCAAGTTTCAGTGGATGAGATTGACATTATTGAAAATTGATATTATAATGTAGCCGTCATTAAAAACCGTTTCGGGGAGGCCGATTTGTGAAAAAGTTCTTTGCTTCTGTATTATCACTTATACTTGTATGCGGGTTGATTTCAGGCTGTTCACAGAACGGTCCTTCCGGAGGTCTGGTTGCACCATCCAGTGCCGACGGCTTGACCCACGATTATGTCACCGTTCTGTCTACACGCGGAGACATCAAAAAAGTCCTAAAAAGCACTTCCCCTTCCACTTTCCGTTCAACCGATGCCGCAACCGCCTACTTCACCGTATCGGGGACCATTGCAACGGTTAACGTCGTCTGGGGAACAACCGTCAAAGCCGGAGATATTATTGCGACCCTCGTCGAGGCTGCGGACTACAAAGTAGAAGTTGCAAAAGCCAAGCAAGCGCTTGATATTGCCGAAATAAACCTCAATCAAGCCAAAACGAACGCCGAAGGCGGCGGTGAAGTTGCGCTTGCGCAATTAAAATGGCAGCAGGCACAAAACGAATTTGAAGCCTCCGGCAGCGACAACGAACAACTTCGCCTGAACACGGAAATCCTCAAAGCCACATACGAAAATCTTGCTTCCACAGCAAAGAATACATACAGTGATCTCCAGCTGAACTATGATACCCTCAAAATTCAATATGACCAGGCACAGGCAAAATATGAAGCGTGTTTTCTCAAAGCACCGATCAGCGGCGAAATCACCTGGATCGGTCAGCGAATATCCGAAGGCTACACTGTAAGTGCCTTTAGCCAGGTCGCCACCATTGAAAATGACAGCGGTTTTGCACATGTCTATTATGGATCTTCCACCGACTCTCAATACCTCTCAGTCGGAGATGTCGTCACTGTGATCACAACAAAAACCGGCGTACAATATCAGGGACGCATTCTTTACGCGCCCGGTTCAATACCCGGCGACATTAATTATAATTTGGGCGGTAACGCCGAATCTCCCGTATATTTTATCAGATTGATCGGTTTCGACTATTCTCAAGCGAGCAACGGAAACTCCGGCGGTGATCTCAATATCGTTTTACAAGATCACAAAGACACGGTTCTGGTTGACACTTATTTACTCAAATCCTACACGGATGACGACGGAAACACCGCTTATTACGTCAATATTCTTTACAAAGACGTTCCGATTCGAAAAAACATTATAATCGGCATTAAGAATGGCGATTACACCGAAGTGCTCTCCGGATTGGAAGAAAATATGGATGTCGTTTATACCCCGTCGTAAACACCTCTTTGGATATGCAGAAATATAAAAAGCGCCGGAATACCGGCGCTTTTTTGATAGAATGAACTCAATACACCGTCAGCGAACCGAACGCGCTGTCGGCGTTGATAAATACGGTCGGCGCACTTGCCAATCCGCTGTCGGTGTGTTGATTTTTGGCACCGCCAAACACATTGTCACCGCTCATTTTGACGTTGACATTGTTCGGAAGAAAAATCTTTGCGCTGCCGAACGCAGTATTGACGCTGATGGTCGCATCACTTTCAATGATGGCATTGCGCAAGTCGAGTTCAAAACTGCCGAATACCGCGGAATAACTGCCGCCGGTGAATTTTTTTCCGTCAAAGGAACTCTTGCGCTCGCTGAAAATTGCCGAATCGTCATTGTCATAATCCCGGTCGATTTTCACACAAAACCGATGCCTGTGTATGGTTTTTACCAGTACCATCAGGCCAATGATAACGATGATAACCGGCAAAATCAATTTTCCGAGTATATCTTCCGCCACATAACCAGATTTCCATAAAAACAACATGATACCGGCCGCAAGCCCGAACAAAGCGCCGCTGCGAATGCCGTCGGTAATCAGCCAAATCAGACAGGGGATGATGATGAAAAATGCCCACCAGCCGCCCGCTGCCGCCGGGAGTACGCCAACCACAGTCAGCGCGTAAGCGATGCCGCACAAAATCAACGCCACGCCCCACAGAACCCGTTTCAATTTACCTCTCATTTTCTTCAAACTCCTTTATGTAATGTTTTTCAATACTTTTTAATTGAAGAAACCTCTTCATATAAGAGCTTATAACTTTCATAACGGCTTTTTGCAATCTCTTCGCTTTCGACGGCTTCACGCACTGCGCATCCCGGTTCGTTGATATGCCTGCAGTCGGCAAACCGGCAGCGGTCTTTTTGGGAGGAAAACTCCAAAAAGCAATCCGCCAACGCTTCGGGGCTGATATCCGGTGTCAGTGTCTCGAGATTCATTGCCGAAAATCCGGGGGTATCGCAGATGAAAACACCCGATTCAATCTCAAAAAGTTCCGCCTCGCGAGTGGTGTGCTTGCCGCGGTTGAGCGCCTTGCTGATCTCACCGGTCTTGCGGGTCATTCCCGCAAACGAATTGAGGAGCGTGGTTTTTCCGACGCCGGAGTTGCCCGAGAGCAGATTGACGCCCGGAACCAACAGCTTTTTCAATTCTTTCGCCTGGTCGGCGTCTTTCCCGCACAGCGCCACACAGGGATATCCGGCATCCGTGTAAAGTTTAACATAACGTTCCGCCGACGCGAGGTCGTCCTTGGTGATCACGACCGCGCAGTCTATCTTCTTTGCCACGGCAATCGCCAGCATTTTATCCAGCAATCCGACGTTGAAATTCGGTTCCTTAATCGAGGCTACTGCCAACATCCTGTCTACATTGGCCACAAACGGCCGCAGCATCAGATTTTTGCGCGGCAGCACTTTCGCCAATACCGGTGCTGCTCCTTCTTCATCGATCAGCACGCGATCCCCTGCGGTCGGCGCAAAATTGTCCTTTCGAAAAATCCCGCGCGCCCTGCAATCCACGATCTTATCGCCGCAAAGCACGCTGTAAAGCCCACCGATGCATTTGAGCACGAGCCCTTCGGTCATTGGTTTTCCTCCGAGTTGGTTGATAGATAACCGGGGGATAAATCCACCGCATAATCCACGCCGTATATCTGATAGTCAAGCATATCGAAATCCACCAAGATCTCACGTAATAATTGACCGTTGGCATTGACTTTAAAAAGCTGCGTGCCGTCGGCGATCTCGACCGTGAATACGACGGTCGTGCTGCCGGGAGAAATTACAATGGAGGCAATCGGCGGTTCATCGGTTTTATAATAGACCTCAACCAGATAGGCAAAACTGCGTTGCGGCAGATTGGTCAGCATGACGTCCATCGTCTGAGTTTCGTCGAAATAATACGAACCGTCCGAAACGACGATATCAACAACGGTTCCGAGGGCCACATATTCGCCTGTGTTGGGCGTCGTCTCCATAACAAGGTCTTTTTCCATTGCGCTGGCCGCATAGGTCACCGTACCCACCTGAAGACCCTTTTCAATCAAAATCCGTTTGGCCTCATTAAGCGTGAGGTTTTTGATTGATTCCGGAATTAAGACCGCTTTGCTCTCGGTGTTAATCGCGACATAAACTGTGACGGTCGTACCGAGCTGCACCTCTGTGCCCACTGCAGGATCGGTCGAAAGCACATAGCCGGGTGCAGTCTCGGTCGAAAATTTTTCAACCACTTTCGGGAACAGGCCGAGTGCTTCAAGAGAACTGATGACTGCCGTCTTCTCACGTCCCGAGAAATCGGAGATCGTGACCAAATTCGGTCCCTTGCTGACCTTGACGGTGATCGTGCTACCCTCGATCACCTTTTTCGGCGGTGTCGGGGTCTGCTCATAAATAACGTCTTTGGCATACTGATCGTTATATTGCGAGGAATCATCATATTCGATGTTGAATTTGGCATAATTCTCATTGGAAATGATGTCATAATAATTCTGACCCACAAAATTCGGGAGGTCGACCTCAGCGCCCGCCGGCGTCAACAGAGTTGTCTTCAGCAATACCGCGCTGAACACAAACAATCCGGTTCCCAGCATGACCGAAAGCGTGATGCCGAATAAAATTCCGAGCCAGCGGCTTTTGATGCGCCGGAGCTTTCCTTCTTTGACGGGCTTCGCTGCTTTGACAGGTTTTTGCACCGGTGCCGATGCGGGTTTCTGAATAGCCGGGGTATATTTATAAGCAAAGACAATCCCGGGATTGTGCTTGAATTTCTCCAACGCCGCCAGCATCTCAGCTGCCGATTGATAGCGTTCGGCAGGATTTTTGCGCATTGCCTTGGCGATGATCTCTTCCAACCCCACCGGGATATCCGGATTGAGCTTGCGCGGTGCAATCATAGCGGCATTCATCTGCATCACGGCCACCTGAGCCGGATTCTCAGAGTCAAACGGCAGCCGGCCGGTCAGCATCTCATACAGCAATATGCCCACCGCATACAAATCCGCGCGGGCATCGACTTTGTCTCCTCTGGCCTGTTCGGGACTCATGTAGTGTACCGAGCCGATCGTGCGTCCGGCGTCGGCGGCGTTCTGGCGCATAAACTGCGCGATGCCGAAGTCGGTCACCTTAATCGTGCCGCTCGAGGTCAGCAATATGTTCTGGGGTTTGATATCACGATGCACAATGCCGTTTTCATGGGCATGCACCAATGCGGACAAAATCTGCGAGACAAATAATATACTGTCCTTCCAGGATAAAATTTTCTGTAACTCGATAAATTCCTTCAATGTGATACCTTCGACCAGTTCCATGACGATATACTGCAGCCGGTCGCCGAGACAGACGTCATAAACCTTGACGATATTGGGATGCGAAAGCACCGAAATCGCCTTGGATTCGGTCTTAAACCGGCGGCGGAATTCGTCGTTGGCCAGATATTCCTCTTTAAGCAGCTTTACCGCCACTTTGCGGTTCTGCTCGAGGTCAAAAGCGGAATAAACCACTGCCATCCCGCCAATCCCGATAATCTCGCGCAGTTCGTATCTGCCGTCCAGCTTCTTGCCGAGATATCTCTCAAACTGTCCCAAGTATTATGCCTCCGATCTCATGATAACCGCCGTGATGTTGTCGCCGCCGCCGTGTGCGTTCGCGCACTCGATCAGCCGCTCACAGATATTCTCAAAACGGTACTTCAGCATTATTGACGCGATCTCTTCATCTGTGACAAATCCGCTGAGTCCGTCCGTACATAATAAAATCGTATCTCCCGGCCGGAGCGTGACAAACCGGTAATCTTCCTCGATTTTCTCGCTGATGCCGATTGCGCGGGTGATAATATTTCGCTCGGGGTGTGTGCGTGCCTGTTCTTTCGTGATATACCCGAGCTCCACCATGTCTTGTACCAGGGAGTGATCTCGCGTCAGCTGGTTCAAAACGCCGCTGCGAAATGAATAAATGCGGCTGTCACCGACCGCTGAGATGTGCAGTACCCGTTTGTTCATCGCCGCCATCACCAGTGTCGTACCCATGCCGTCGTAGGCCGAATCGCGGTGTGCCGCCTTCCAAACTACGGTGTTGGCTTTTTTCAGCGCCATGTTCATTGCCCTGCGCAAATCGGTATCGCCCGCGTTCTTTTTATGCTGCCTTGTCAGTTCGTTCATCACCGTTTCGGCGGCCAGACGGCTGGCACGTTCGCCTCCGGCGGCACCACCCATGCCGTCGCAGACCACGGCCCAGCCAAACTCGTCACCGAGTACGGAAAAATCAAAACAGTCCTCGTTTTGAGAACGCTCACGGCCGACGTCGGTTTTTCCCACGATCTGCATGCGGGTCATTGCTCCCTTTTCAGCTTATTAACACTGCTCATTCCTGCGCAGCTGTCCGCAGGAGGCATCGAGGTCGGCGCCCATCGTCCGACGGATTGTGACGCTGGCACCGCATTCTTCCAGAGTTTTATAAAACTTCTGCACTGTCTGTGCCGAAGGCGGGAAAAATCCGGTTCCCTTAACCGGATTGCAGGCAATCAGATTGATGTGGCACAGCTTCCCGCGTAAAAGCGCCGCAAGTTCCCGTGCGTTCTCAACCGAATCATTGACGCCTCGGATCAAAGCGTATTCAAAAACCACCCGCCGCCCGGTCATTCGAGTATAATAATCCACTGCCGAAAGCAGCTGCGCAATTTGATACTTTTTATTAATCGGCATCAATTTGTCACGGATGGCGTCGTTCGGCGCGTGCAGCGAAATCGAGAGTGTCAGGCCGAATTTGTGTTCGGCAAGTTCACGGATTTTGTCCGCAAGGCCGCAAGTCGATAATGAAACATGGCGTAAACTGAGTTGATAACCATCGGGCGCGGAGAGGTTCTTTAAAAAAATGACGACATTTTCAAAATTGTCGAGCGGTTCGCCAATACCCATCAGCACGATGTTGTCTACTCTGCCGCCGCATTCTTTTCCCGCTTCGGTGACCTGTCCCAGCATTTCGCCTGCCGTCAAGTTCCGGCAGAAACCCGCCGGAGGTGAGGCGCAGAATTTGCATCCCATCCGACAGCCCGCCTGCGTGGAAATGCAGACCGAATTGCCATACTTATACTTCATCAGCACACCCTCGACTTTTTCGCCTCCGGTGATGGCAAAAAGGAATTTTTTCGTGCCGTCTTCAGATAATAAAACCCGGTCGGTGGTGACCTCCTGCAGGGCAAAATCCGTCTTGAGGGAATCGCGCAGCGACTGCGGAAGATTGGTCATATCATCAAAGGTCTCCGCGCCGCCGTAGGCCCATTTCAAAATCTGGTCCGCGCGATAGGACGGCAGGCCGCGGTCTTTCACCCAGTCCCGAACCGCCTGTATCGGTATACTCGTAAGCCCCTGCCGCATGATCAGGACCATCCTCTCGCAGATTTTGGGCATGGTTCATTTGGTGAAGGCAAATGAATCAAACTATGGGTTTAAAAATGGATTTTCAAACCTCATACCTCCCCTCATATATAATACCCAAAACCCGCCTCAATGTCAAGATTATGGCAGTTGCTCCGGGTTGATTTCGGAAGCTCGATGATGTAGAATAATAACAATCATTTTCGGAGGTGCACCATGGCTTCAACCGTCTATTTTACCGACTTCAATACCCACAACGGCAGCCGCCTGACCAAACTGGCAAAACTCATCAAGGCCGCAGGGTTTTATGACATTGACTTCGAGCGCAAATACGCCGCCATTAAAATTCATTTCGGCGAACCGGGCAATCTGGCGTTCCTGCGCCCTAACTATGCCAAAGTCGTCGCCGATGCGGTTAAAAGCAAGGGCGGGAAGCCTTTTCTGACCGACTGCAACACGATGTACGTCGGCCGGCGCAAAGATGCCGTCAGCCATCTCGACGCGGCCTATGAAAACGGCTATTCGCCGCTCACAACCGGCTGCCAGATTATCATCGGGGACGGATTAAAAGGCACCGACGAGGCGCTGATCCCGATCGACGGCGAATTCGTCAAAGAGGCCAAAATCGGCCGCGCTGTCGCCGACGCCGACATCATCATCTCGATGAATCACTTTAAGATGCACGAAGAAGCGGGCATCGGCGGCGCGCTCAAAAATCTCGGCATGGGCTGCGGTTCCCGTGCGGGCAAGACCGAAATGCACTGCGACGGCAAACCCCGGAGCAGCGACAAATGCCGGGGCTGCGGTATGTGTATTAAAAACTGCGGCCAGGACGCGATCACCCTGATAAACGGAAAAGCGTATATCAATCACGAAAAATGCGTCGGCTGCGGACGCTGCATCGGCATCTGTCCGTTTGACGCCATTCACACGAACGATTTCAGCGCCGTGGATAAACTCTGCAAAAAGATCTCCGAATATGCGCTCGCAGTCGTCAAGGACAAGCCGTCGTTCCATATCAGTTTCGTGATGGACATCACGCCGGCCTGCGACTGCCATGCCGGAAACGATTCCCCGATCGTCGCCGATATCGGCATCTTCGCTTCGACCGATCCAACCGCACTCGACGTGGCTTGTGCCGACGCCGTGAACAACGCGCCTGTGCTCTCGGGCAGTTTACTTGACGGCAAAAAGCCGCAGGGAGACCATTTCAAAACCATGTATCCGCACACTGACTGGCGCGTCGGCCCGGAGCACGCCGAAAAAATCGGCCTCGGCAGCACGAAATACGAATTGATCAAAGTGTAAAATTTAAAATGTAGGGACGACCCCATGTGGTCGTCCGTCCCTCTGTAGGGATCGGCGTCCCCAAAAATTCCCCTCTTTGGAGGGGTGGCACGAAGTGCCGGAGTCGTCACGCCCTACGGCTTAAAAACCTTCACTTTAAACTATACGTTTTACACTTTTCACTTACTTAAAGAGGCATATATGCATAGTAATCTTCAACAAATCATCAACCAAAGCAACAATATCGTCTTTTTCGGGGGTGCCGGGGTCTCGACCGAGAGCGGCATCCCCGATTTCCGCAGCCAAGATGGATTATACAACCAAAAATACAACTACCCGCCCGAGACCATTCTCTCGCATACGTTTTTCATCGCACACCCGGAGGAATTCTACCGGTTCTACCGCGAGAAAATGCTCTCCTACACAGCCAAACCCAACGCCGCTCATTTAAAACTCGCCGAGCTCGAACAGGCCGGAAAGCTGAAAGCCGTTGTCACGCAAAACATCGACGGCCTGCATCAGGCTGCTGGGAGCAAAATCGTTTTCGAACTGCACGGCTCGATTCACCGTAATTACTGTATGGAATGCGGCAGCTTTTACGATATGCCTTTTATCAGGGACAGTTTGGGCGTTCCCAAATGCACCTGCGGCGGCACCATTAAACCCGATGTGGTTTTATACGAAGAGGGGTTAGATACTGCCACGGTTGAAGGCGCGGTCGGCGCCATCTCAAAAGCCGAAGTCCTGATTGTCGCCGGCACGAGCTTGACCGTCTATCCGGCAGCGGGTCTGCTGCGTTATTTTCACGGCAAACAGCTTGTCCTCATCAACCGCGACGCCACGCCCCTCGATGATACCGCCGATTTGGTTATTCATGCCAATGTCGGGGAAACATTAGCGAATATTATGTAACACCGCTTCAGCGGTGTTATACAGCGTTGTGAACATTATTTTCTTATCTCATATTGGCGGGCTTTTGCTCGCTCGGAACGGTCAAGACCGTTCCCTACAATTCATATTAAAATCCTCGGCTGATAAACCCTCAACCACTCCTCGAACTGCAACATATACGCAATCAGCTGCGGTGATGCCATCAGCTGCCCAAACCACGGCTTGCCGGTCTCGGCGGGCTTTTCGAGGAAACTTTTAGCCTTCTTTTTATCGACAAACGCGTGAATCGGCGAATTCGCATCGGATATAACCGTCAGCAGTTTTTCTTTTAACAACCGCTCGTAATTCGGATTGTAGGTCTTGGGATACGGGCTTTTTTTGCGCAGTAACAACTGCGGCGGCAGGACGTCTTTAAACGCGTCCCGCAGTAATGATTTTTCGATGCCGTTTCGGCGTTTCATCGCCCACGGCACGTTGAAAAGATAATCCATAATCCGATGGTCTGCAAACGGCACACGCGCTTCCAGCCCCGAGTGCATACTGGCTCGGTCCATGCGGTCGAGCAATGTCTGCATAAACCACTTGATGTTCAGATAGGTGATCTCGCGCCGCCGCCGTTCCTCCGGCGTTTCCCCCGGCAACACCGGCACCTTGGCCACCGATGCCCGATAAGTGTCGTTGACATAATCGGCGAGATCAAGTTTTTGAATCAGATCATCCTGTAATAAGCACTGGCGTGTGGCGATATTTTTTGACCACGGGAATCCGTCGTCCGCCATCAAATCCTCCCGATAAAACCACGGATATCCCCCGAAAATTTCATCCGCGCACTCGCCGGTTAATGCTACCTTATTGTGCCGTTTGACCAGCCCGCAAAAGTACATCAGCGACGCGTCGATGTCGGCCATACCGGGGAGATCTTTCGAGACCATCGACTCCCCGAGCAGCCCGGCCAGTTCCCGCTCATCACACTCCAAATACCGATGATTGGTCTTAACCGTTGAAAGCATGATGTCAACATAAGGCCGGTCGCGCTCGGGCTGAAAGGAATTTGCGGCGAAGTATTGGTCGTTTCCGGAGAAGTCGAACGAATAGGTATTCAGCATTGCACCTGCCTGCTTCAACGCCTCCACGGCGACGGCGGTTACAATGCTCGAATCGACTCCGCCCGACAAGAAACTGCACACCGGGACATCTGATATCATCTGCCGCGTAATCGAGTCCCGCACCAAAAACGAGACGGTCTCGACGGTCTTTTCGTAGTTATCGGTGTGTTCTTTGCAAGTCAAATCCCAGTACTTTTCGCTGTAAAATCCGCTCTCGTTAAACACCGCGCGGCAGCCGGGCTCCAGTTCATAAATCCCCGCGAATACGCCGCAGCCCGGCGTTCTGGCCGGTCCGATACCGAATACCTCTCGAAAACCGTCGAGATTCAATTCCGACTCGATGTTCGAGTGCGCAAAAAGCGCTTTCAATTCCGACCCGAAGACAAGCAACCCATTCTGCACAGTATAAAACAGCGGCTTGACACCCGCATGGTCACGAAAGAGCGCCAGACGTTTTTCTTTTTCGTCCCAGATCGCAAAAGCAAAAATCCCGTTCAATTTTCCGACGCATTCCATGCCGTATTCGATGTAGGCGTTTAAAATGACCTCGGTGTCGCAGGTGGTCTCAAACTCATACCCCGCCGTCTTCAACTCGTCGGTCAGCTCTCCGGCATTATAAATCTCACCGTTATAAACGATGGCGTATTCAAATCCATCCTTGCTACGAATCATCGGCTGCGCTCCGCGCGAGAGGTCTCGAATCGATAGCCGTGTATGCGCAAGCCCGACGTTCTCGCGCAGATATTCACCGGTCTGGTCATGCCCCCGGTGCGCAATCGATTCCCGCATCTGTTTTAAAATCGCAATATGTTGTTCCTGTTCATGGAGAAAATTATTATGAAAATCACAAAAGCCCGCGATGCCGCACATAAAGCCGCTCCTTCCAAAAAAACAAGGGGGATCTGCCGCAAAATTCGCGGCACGAACCCCATTGTCCGTCACGACCCTATTTTATGCAGAAAACCTGCGGAAATGAACATGAATCATCATCCAAAACCGTTTGCATAATAATGCGGAATTTTATCAGTCATCTTACTCCTTTTTTGTTTTTGCACGATGTACTAATCCAATCATTAAAACTGACATAGCCAAAATAAATACTGAAATGAAAATTAAAAGCATAATATCTATTGAATGAATTTTCTCAGCCGTGGGATCAGCAGATGGCCATACTGTGGCCTCATTTGTCCAGTCACGATTCCCGTCATGTGACCATTTAACCGGCTTTAAAGCAGGATTAAAACTCGGTATATCGGTTTTGTTTTCCGGGTCGCTTAGGCATATCCAGCCACTTGCTATTTGACCCCATTCGCGGCCTTCGCTGTCTTTGTAAGCGAAATAGACATTCTCATAATTTTCAATATAAAACACATCTATGACGATTTTTTCTCTGTCAGAACCCGGCCATTGCCATACAACCAATTTTTTAAGCGGTAAAGTATTAAAGGTTCCGGTAAATTCATAAATTTCATCCTCGTTTTCTCTCTCAAAATCTTCGCTCTCATATCTCATCAATAGGTCGTCCATCAAAACCCAGCCGGGTGGTTGATATACATGACTGGGAGACATGACACCCCAGTATTCTCCGTTATAAAGATATACTGCTGTTATCGTCGTAACTTCGCCGTTTTTAAATATGAATATATCAGTATTCGGTGCCGTTTCCCCAAAATGAGTTCCATATCCCAGATTTGTCGGTATCCCTTTATCCGAACCGGGTTCCTCCACCGGGATCACATAACCCAACGGGCTGTTGATGATAAAACTTTTCCCATATGACCTTTCGCTGACTCTCTCTGTCTTATCCTCGTTTTCATAAAAGAAATGATTGCCCGATACCAAATCGGCATGCAGAGTCAGCGGTAATGCAAAGAAAATAATGACCGTAAGTATACAGATAAAGCGTTTCATCATTTTGCGTTTCCTCCCTGCTCGGTTTTATTCGGTTTCCAAAACACCCGGATCAATACCGCCGTGCCGACAACCAAAACCGCCACTAACACGACAATCAGCCAAAGCATGGAATCCCCGGAGGCGTTGATATCGGTATGTATGGTTTCCGTAACCCACATCGTCGGCTCAGGTTCCGGATTAAAAACGGGCAAATCGCGGTTCAGCGGTTCGCTCAGGCAAATCCAGATATTATTGTTTCCGGTGAAATAAGTCACAAATCCCCACTCGCGCCCCTGTTCATCGGTGTACGCATAAGCAACGCTGAAATGCTCCGTATCGATATCTTCAAGCGTCCATAAAGGGGCATCGGCGCCCGGCCACGGCCAAGCAATAGCCGAACGGGTCTCTTTGATCGCTCCGTAGTCGCCGTTATAAAGATATAGTTCATCAAAGTGTTCTTCTTCGAAGGCAATATAATCATACAGCACCAAAAGCTGATCTGTTTTGATCCAACCGAGAAGTTCCAAAGAATAACCCCAGTAATCCCCGTCATACAGGCATGAATACTGAAGATATGTTTCCTCGCCGTTTTGAAGTCGGCCTGTTTCGCCGCTTGAACCCGGAGCTTCTTTTACAGACGCAAATCCGTCTTTTCCGTTTGCGGTAAATTTTCGGCCCAGATAGATAATCTTACTGCTGTGCTGTTTATAAAACTCGTTTTCCGGTTCGATAATCACATCTGCATTCACAATAAAAGAAGGAAGCAGCAGGAGACAAAATATTATTAATATTATTTTGCGTACTATTTTCATCGAAACTCTCCTGAATCAACCATCCTCATTGGCATTTCCACCCTGCTCTTTTTTATTCGGTTTCCAAAACACCCGAATCAATACCGCTGTGCCGAAGACCACTGCCGCTACCAACCCAATAATCAACCAGAGCATTGTATTCTCGGAGGTTTTAATATCGGTATACTCTGTGGAATCCCCGGAGGTGTTAATATGGATTTGACTTGAAGAATCCCCGGAGGCGCTGCTATCGGTTTGACTCGAGGAAACCACAGAGGTATTACTATCAGCTTGACTCGAGGAAACCACAGAGGTATCACTGCTGGTTTGACTTGAGGAATCCACAGAGGTATCACTGCTGGTTTGACTCGTGGAAACCACGGAGGTATCACTGCTGGTTTGACTTGAGGAATCCACAGAGGTGTCACTGTCGGTAGGCTCTATTTTCGTAATGGCATATTTTCTTTCCGGAACCCACTTCGTCGGCTCCGGAGCCGGATTAAAAGCCGGAATATCGCTGTTCATCAGATCGCTCATGCAAATCCATATGTAACCGTCGTAGCGCGAATCCACAAACACCCACTCGCGCCCCTGTGAATCTAAGTAAGCATAAGTAATGCTGAAATACTCCATTTCGATATCTTCAGTCGTCCATAACGGAGCATCGGCTCCCGGCCACGGCCATGCGATGGCTGAGAGGGTTTCTTTCAATTTTTCATAATCGCCTTGATAGAGATATAATTCATCAAAGTGATCTTTTTCAAAGGAAACATAATCATACAGCACTAAAAGCTGGTCCATTCGAATCCAATCTTCATCTGAGACGCCCCAGTATTCGCCATCATACAGGCATACATACAAGATGTATATTTTTTCACCGTTTTGAAGTCGGCCTGTTTCGTCTTTTGCTCCCGGCGCTTCTCTCAAAGCCGCAAACCCGTCTTCCCCGTTAGCGATAAAGTCGCGGCGTAATTCGACCATTTGGTTCCTATACTGTTCATAAAAATCATTTTCCGGCTGTAAAATCGAATCCGCACTCATCACGACAGAAGGGAGCAACAAAAGACAAATCAGGATAATCACAAAAATGCGTACTGTTTTCATCATTAATTTCCTCCTAAATCAACCAGTTAATCAACAGTCCCGCCCCGAACGAAAAAGCGTTGGCAGCAAGTGAGAAAAGGTACGGATGTTTAAACTTAATCCCGTATTTTTTATAATAACAACCTTCGGTTAATACGGCAAATACTTCCAATGGGATGATTATAACAGAATTTACCTCCCAGCGCAATACCGTCAACCAATAGAGCAGCACAACCAAGGGATTGGTGACGACGTTCACCATCACTAAAAGCAGCAGGTCTTTTTTATCCCGTTTTCCTATCAGCAGGAAAAATCCTGTTTCAAAAATTAAGGTCAATAAAAGCGAAATCCCCAAAGAAGCCAACAACGCCCGACTCATATCTTTGCTCTCTTTAACCCGAACCAAAGAAGAGCGAGGGAAAGCACGGCAAGCGGCGCAAATATCCATGCGGTGCTTTGCGGTACTTCAACCCCGAGATAAACCGGCAAAAAACCGAGAAACAGCGCAAACGTCAGCAGGCCGAAAGCAAATCCCTTTGCACCGGGCATGATCTTCGCCATCGCCCAAAGCGTGATCGGCATAGTCATATTAAACAACAATACCGCCGAAACGCCCGCAATCGGAATTGCAGGGAACAAAAACAATAAAGCCGACAACCCCAATGAAATAATCACAACCCGCCGCAATCCAAAGTGATCCGCCGCAAAACCGCCGAGGGTTTTGCCGAACACCACAGCGCATATCAACACCAATCCCCAGATGCCGATCGTTTTCCACGAAAAATTCAATGCCAATCCCACAAAAGAACGCAGACAGACGACTAAAAACAGACAAACCGCGATAACAAGGATATGTGCTGAGCTTGCACCTTCCAATGAAAAAGCGGCGTTCTTTGGATAAGTGCCTCTTTGCCCCTTATATGCCGCGAAAATCAATGCCGCTGTCAAAACCAACGCCATCGGAAAGAAAACGACAGAAAATCCATTCCCGCTTCCAAATATTTTTCCGAAATAAATGCCGAAAGCACCCGGCGAAACAAATACACCAAGCGCTCCTAATTTCTTTTCACTGATATTTAAAACGTCAATACCGCCGCCGATATGAAACAACGCGTTGCCGATCCCAATGACGATTGTTGCCGCAATCGGGAATATTCCGATGCCAAATGCGAACGCGACAAGGATGCAGCCGAATATCGCAAACAAATAATTTCGGTTCACTTTATCCGCAATCATTCCCAGCGGCATCTGCATGGCAAAGGCGCAAAAATTATAAAGCAGCACGCAGAGAAACCCATCGGATGTCCCGGCGATACTGCGGAACATAAAAAAGGCGCAGGCGAAGTCCACCAAAAAGTGCGCTGCAGAGTAGACAGCAACCATATGCCAGTGTCTGGGCTTATATATAATCATTTTGCCCTCCGAAAATCAGCTTACTTAGCTCATTCCAAATCGACAAAATTATACCATTTATTTTCCTTTTTTACAATCCCTAAAATTGTCATCCTGAGCGCAGCCAAAGGATCTCGGACTGATAACAGCTTCCGGAAAATCAATCTTTCCCCGTCCGTTCCAACGCCAGCACATAGCCGCCCGCGCCGTATTTCAGGCAGGTGTTGACCCGGCTGATCGTCGCGGTTGAGAGACCGGTCTCGGCGATAATCTCGATATAGGACTTCTTTTCCGACAGCATCTTTGCCACCGCGAAACGGCGCGAAAACTCTTTGATCTCTGCGGCAGTGCATAAATCCTCAAAAAAATTATAGCACTCGTCAACGCTCTTCAGCGTTAAAACCGCCTCAAATAAAAAATCGGTATCGGGCGCTTTTAAGTTCTTGTTCACCGTTTCAACCTCCCTGCTTGACCTTGTGGTCGACAATGCTGCGGGAGGCAAGTTCGTTCGCGATATCCGATGGCGAAATGCCCATCTCAGCCATCAGCACCAGCGTGTGGTAACACAGATCGGCGATCTCGCAGACCGTCTCTTTTTTATCGCCTTTCATCGCGCCGATAATGACCTCGGTGCTCTCTTCGCCGACCTTTTTCAAGATCTTTTCCCTGCCCTTTTGGAACAGATAGGTCGTATAGCTGCCCTCGGGCAGTTTTTCTTTGCGGTCGCACAGCAGCCCGTAGAGCGCTTCAAGCGAAAACGCCTTTTTCTCGGCGTCCGTATCCTCATAAATCGTCTCAAAGAAACAGCTTTCCTTGCCGGTGTGGCAGGCGGGTCCGTCTTTGATGACCTCGACCGTCAGCGCGTCGCCGTCGCAGTCGGCGGTGATACGTTCCACATGTTGAAAGTTACCGCTGGTCTCACCCTTGCGCCAAAGCTTTTGGCGGCTGCGCGAATAAAAGCAGGTCTTTTTCTCGGCCAGCGTGATCTCAAGCGCTTCCCGGTTCATATAGGCGACTGTCAGCACTTTTTTGCTGTAAAAATCCTGAACCACTACAGGTATCAACCCGTTTTGATCAAATTTCAGTTGATTGATGTCCATGTTGCCCTCCATCTAAATCCGCACCGGAATGCCGTTTTGGGACAGATATTTCTTCAAATCCGGGATTTCAAGTTCGCCGTAGTGGAAGATGCTCGCGGCAAGACCCGCATCGACGTCGGTCTCCCGAAACAAGGTCAGAAAGTCCTCTTTTTTACCCGCACCGCCCGAGGCGATCACCGGAATCTTGACCCGTTTGCAGACCTCGTTTAACAGTTCGATGTCAAACCCCTTTTTCACGCCGTCGGTGTCGATGCTGTTGATCACCAGCTCACCCGCACCGTTGGCCTCACCCCTGACCGCCCATTCGAGCGCGTCAATGCCGGTGTCGGTCTTGCCCGCAGCGGTGAAAACGTGAAACTTTCCGCCCGCGCGCGCCACGTCCATCGACAGCACAACGCACTGGTTGCCGTATTTTTTCGCCGCCCGCTCGATCAGCATCGGGTCGCGGATCGCGCCGGTGTTGACGCTGACCTTGTCCGCACCGCATTTTAAAACGCGGTCAAAATCGTCCAGCGACCGAATCGCTCCGCCGACCGTCAGCGGGATAAAAATCTGTCTGGCCGCCTTGGTGAGCGCATCCGCGAACAGCGGGCGTCCGGCCACGCTGGCCGCAATATCGTAAAACACCAGTTCATCCGCGCCGCGGTCGTTATAGCGTTTGGCCAGTGCCACGGGATCGTCCACGTCGCGCAGTCCCGAAAAATTCGTCCCCTTGACGACTCTGCCGTCCCGCACGTCAAGGCAGGGTATAATTCTCTTCGTCATCATTCGTGTGCCATCCTTTCCAAAACGGAACGGTCAAGACCGTTCCCTACATTCCAATAACAGGGCTTCTTTCAAATCCACCGCCCCGGTGTAAAGCGCCTTGCCGACGATTGCGCCGCCGACGCCGGTCTGTTTCAAAATCTTCAAATCCTCCAGGCCGCTCACACCGCCCGAGGCGATTATTTCCGTTTTCAACTGCACCAACTGCCGGTACAGTTCCTGATTGGGGCCTTGGAGCATGCCGTCCTTGGCGATATCAGTGCAAATCAGCGCCCCGACGCCCATATCGGCCAGTTTTCGGCAGAAGTCAAACGCATCCCCGGCGGCTTTGGTCCAACCGTCGATGGCCGTCTGCCCGTTTTTAAAGTCCACACCCACCGCGATTTTATCTCCGTACTGCTTCAGCGCAGCCGCTAAAAAGTCGGGGTCTTTGACCGCCGCCGTACCGATGATCACGCGCATGGCTCCTGCGTTTAAATAATCCCTCACGGCCTCCATATTCCGAATGCCGCCGCCGATCTCGACCGAGAGTTTCGTGTTTTTCAATATCTGTTCAACGACCGAAAGGTTCTCACGCGAACCGCTTTTCGCGCCGTCCAAATCAACGACGTGCAGATATTTCGCACCCGCCGCCTCGAATTCCAGTGCGGTTTTGACCGGGTCTTCGCCGTAAACGGTCATTTTGTCATAATCCCCGCGCACAAGCCGAACCACTTTTTGCCCGGAAAGATCGATTGCCGGAAATATCTTCATGCTTCGACCTCACAAAATGCCTTCAAAATCCGCAGCCCGACTTCGCCGCTCTTTTCCGGGTGGAACTGGCAACCGAAAATGTTTTTGCGCGAGACCACCGCCGGCACATGCACGCCGTATTCGGTCGTCGCCGTGATGTCGGGATCGCATTCGTCGGCGTAATAAGAATGCACGAAATAGACGAAATCACCGTCCTTGGTGTATTTCATCAGCGGGTCTTCGGACCGTCTGACTTCGAGCGAATTCCAACCGATCTGCGGAATTTTCAGCGAAAACCCAGGGACGTCCGCAAACGGCTTCACGCTGCCGCCGAGCAGCCCCAGCCCGTAATGCAGGCCGTATTCGTAACTGCGCACAAACAGCAGCTGCATGCCCAGACAGATCCCGAGCAGCGGTTTTCCTGCCAACGCCTCGTCCTTGATGACCCCGACCAGACCGCTGTCGGCCAGTTTTTGCGCCGCATCTCCGAACGCGCCCACGCCGGGCAGCACAATCCGATCCGCAGCCGCGATCTCAAGAAAATCGCCCGTCACTTTGCATTCCTCACCGACCGCTTCAAAACCCGCCGCCAGCCCGAAGAGATTTCCGACGCCGTAATCGACAATCGCCGTCATATGTTTAACCATCCTTTGCGAGATTTATCTAAATAATCGTGCCTTTCGAAGAGGGAATCTGATCTCTTTTCGCCGGGTCAATTTTCACCGCAATCGCCATCGCCCGCGCGAACGCTTTGAACGCGGCCTCCGCGATGTGGTGGCTGTTTTCGCCGCAGAACTCCCGTAAGTGTACCGCCGCTTTCAGTTCACGCGTCAGCGCCGTAAAAAACTCCTTGATCAGTTCGGTGTCAAAATCGCCGATCTTTTGCGACGGAATCTCAAGCGCATACCCGAGCGTTGCCCGCCCGCAGATGTCGATCGCCGCCAGTACCAACGCCTCGTCCATCGGGACGAACACGCTGCCATAGCGCGTGATGCCCGCCCGATCACCGAGCGCCGTATCCAGCGCCTTACCTAAACAAATGCCGATATCTTCCGCCGAGTGGTGAAAATCCACGTCGATGTCGCCCTTGCAGGTCAATTGCAGATCAAACCCCGAGTGGCAGGCGAACAGCGTCAGCATGTGGTTCAAAAACCCGATGCCGGTGTCGATTGAGGCCTTGCCGCTGCCCTCTAAACACAGGGTCAGCGCAATATCGGTCTCATTGGTCTTGCGTGAAATCTGCGCGCTTCTCATGGCAATCTATCCTTTCCGAACGATCTTTCGCATCGTCTCTAAAAATTTTGCCGTTTGTGCTTCGTCGCCGACCGTGATGCGCAAAAAGTCATTGATGCGCGGCTTGTCGAACCGACGCACCAAAATCCCGTTTTCGCGCAGCGCGTCAAAGCACTCTTTTCCGCTCATACCGGACGGTTTCGCAAACACGAAATTCGCCTTGCTGTCCAATACCGTGAATCCCAGTTCCCGCAGTCCCGCAGTCAGCATTTCGCGGTTTTGAATGATCTTTGCGCGGCACTCCTCGAAATATTCAACGTCCTTGACGGCCTCAACACCCGCGATTATGGATAGCGAATTGATATTATAAGGGTTAAAACTGTATTTCAACATGTTCAGGTCGGCGATCAGCTCTTTGCTGCCGACCGCGTAGCCGATGCGCCCGCCGGCCAGTGATCTGGACTTTGAAAAGGTCTTGACGACCAGTAAATTGTCATATTCTTTAAGTAACTCCACCGCGCTGTCCGCTCCGAAATCGACATAGGCCTCGTCTACCACGGTCAGCCGACCCGGCTTCATCAGTTTTCGGATGCCGTCAAGCGGCAGCGCCATTCCGGTCGGCGCGTTGGGATTCGCAATCACAACCGTCTCGCTCAAATCCGCATAATCGGCAGGGTCGAGCGAAAAACCATCTTTCAGCGGAACCACTGTTCCGGCAACCCCGAACATTTGGCATAACACCGGATAAAGCCCGTAGGTGATGTCGGCAAACGCCGCACCGTTTTCGCAAAACCCGTGGAAAACAAACGACAAAATCTCATCGCTGCCGTTTCCGGCGAATATATTCTCCGGTTTTACATCCTCGAACGCGGCGATGGCCTCAACAAGCTTCCGGCAGGTCGGGTCGCTGTAAAGCCGCAGTCTGGACACCGCTTCCGCATTCACCGCCTCGATCACTTTGGGCGACGGCGGGAACGGACACTCGTTGGTGTTTAATTTCATCAATCTGTCCATATCCGCCGGCTGTTCGCCCGGCACATACGGCACAAGATTTTTCAGTTTCGAATTTAAATATTTCATATATTTAATCCTCAAACCGCGCAAGAACGCTCTCAGCGTGTGCGTCAAGCCCCTCGGCGTGGGCAAAATTCACGATCTTTTCGGCGACGCCGGAGAGCGAACTCGCATCGTAGCGGATGTAGCTGCTCTTCTTCACAAAATCGTCGACCGACAGCGGGCTTGAAAACCGCGCCGTACCCATCGTCGGCAGCGTGTGATTGGTACCGGCCAGATAATCCCCGAGCGGCTCGGGCGTATAATTGCCCAAAAAGATGCTGCCCGCGTTTTTGACTTTGGCCAACAGGGCTTCGGGGTCGTCCACGCACAGTTCCAGATGTTCGGGCGCCAGAGAATCGGAGATTTTGACCGCCTCATCCAGTCCCGCAATGATGATCATGCCGTTGTTTTCGAGCGATGTCGCCGCGATCTCGTTTCTCGGCAATCTTGCAAGCCGCGTTTCAAGGCAGCCGACCACTTTTTGCGCAAAGGCCTCGGTCTCGCAGATCAACACCGCAGAGGCGTTTTTGTCGTGTTCCGCCTGAGAAAGCATGTCCGCCGCGATAAAATCGGGATTGGCACTCTCGTCGGCGATGATTAAAATCTCACTCGGCCCGGCCAGCATATCCAGCCCGACCAACCCGAATACCCGCCGCTTGGCCTCAGTGACATAGGCGTTGCCCGGCCCGACGATCTTGTCGACTTTCGGGACGCTCTGCGTGCCGTAAGCCAACGCCGCAATCGCCTGCGCGCCGCCGACCGCAAATACCCTGTCGACGCCTGCGATTTTGGCCGCCGCCAAAGTTACCGCGGGGATTTTCCCGTCTTTTGCCGGCGGAGTCGCCAGCACAATCTCTTTGACGCCCGCGATTTTTGCCGGAATCACGTCCATTAAAACGGTCGAGGGATAGCGCGCCGTGCCGCCGGGCACATAGACGCCCGCTTTTTCAATCGGCGTGAACCGCTGACCCAAAACAGCCCCGTCGGGCCGTTTGAATTCGAACCCCGTGCGCATTTGTTTTGAGTGAAATTCCCGGATATTCTCCGCCGCGGTCCTCATCGCCGCCAGCAGATCGTCGCCGACTTCCTTTTCCGCTTTATCGAGTTCGGTTTTATCAACTTCAATTTTTAAAAGTTTCGCGCCGTCGAATTTTTCGGTGAACCGCAAAACCGCCGAATCGCCTTCCGCGATAACGGCTTTCAAAATCTCATCGACTGCCTCGCAGACCTGCTTCGGGGTCTCGGAGACACTGCGCGAAAAAATCGTCTCGTTATTTAAATCTTTAATATCAATGATTTTGATATTCATCGTAATTGCTCCATTCTGTCCCGAATGCCGTCGATCATCTCCCGCTTGAATTGATAAGCGCTCTTGTTGGCAATCAGCCGTGCGCTCGAAAAAGCGATGGTTTCAAGAACCGAAAGATTGTTTTCTTTCAGCGTCGTTCCGGTCTCGACGATGTCGGAAATCACGTCCGAAAGCCCGGTCACCGGAGCGAGTTCGATGCTGCCGTTGAGTTTAATCAACTCGATGCGCCGATTCAGATCGGCATAATAATGCGCGGTCACATGCGGATATTTGGTCGCCACCCGCAGCGGCACCGAAGTATCCTCTTTAAAGCCGTTTTTCGCCGCGATCACGATGCGGCACTTGCCGATGCCGAGATCGCACAGTTCATAAACGTCCGGTTCGGTCTCAAGCAAAACGTCTTTGCCGACCACGCCGATGTCCGCCGCGCCATGCACGACATAAACCGCCACGTCGGACGGTTTGACCAACAGATAACGCACCCCCGCTTCGGGATTTTCGAACACCAAACGGCGGTCACTGCCGTCCATGCCGGAACAGCCGAGCCCGAGTTTTTGAAATTTATCATACACCTGATCGCCTAAACGACCCTTGGGAAGCGCGATGTTAAGCATCTTGATTCGCTCCTAAAACAATGGTTTTCTTGGCGCGCACGCCGCCGTTTTGATCTTTTTCCGCCCGCACGGTATATCCCTGCGCCCGCATCTTTTCGGCCTTTTCCAACGCCTCACGGGGATCGCATTCGCCGTAAACCAATAATATGTCCGCGTCAAATTCGGACGGCTCGTAAAACACCCGCTCCAGTTCGCCCAGATAAATCGCAAACCCGAGCGCGGTCTGCGGCTTGCCGAATCGCCGCATCATGCTGTCGTAACGGCCGCCGGCCAGCACCGCCGAAGCCGCTTTGGAGATATATCCCCGCATGACGATGCCGTTGTAATAATCCGGGGCATTGACGGTCGAAAAATCAATGCGAATATTCTCATCCAGTCCCGCCGCACAAAGCAACCCCGCCAGCGTTTTCAGTTCCTCGAACGCAGCCTGTGTGCGTTCGTTTTTAACCAGCCCTTTTAAAAATTCAAGTTCCGCCGTGGGTTTTTCGCAGAGCGTGCACAGTGTTTCCGCCAATTCGGCATCGCCGCAGATCTCAGCCAATGCCGCGCGGTTTTTGCCGGCCAAAGCGTCTAAAAGTTCCTCGCTCAAATCCCCGAATACACCCGAGAGAAAGCCCATATGCCCGATATTCAAAATATCATTTTCATCCAACAACGACAAGGACTTTGCGGCTAAAATCACGACCTCGGCCTCGGAGAAAGCGTCGTCAGCCCCGATGTATTCCAACCCCGTCTGGCTGATCTCGCGCACTTCGCCGTCGCCTTTTTTCATCCGAAACACGTTTTCGTGATAAAATAATTTCTCCCGCACATCTTCCGGATCGACGTTTTTAATGATGCTGATCGTCACATCGGGCTTCAAAGCCATCAACCGGCCGCCCGCGCCGGTAAAGGTGATAATGCCCTCTCCGGTCAGGAAATTTTTATTTTCGCGATAAGTGTCGTAGGTCTCGAACTTATCCATGCGGTATTTCCGATAGCCGAAGCTCTCGTAAAGCGCCCGCAGCTGCAGGGGAATCCGGTCAAAAAACGGCAGTTTCTCGGTCAACAAGGCCACCTCCAAGGGTTTATACCTCCATTATACACCGCTTCATCGCTTTTGTCAACTAAAGTGATAAAGTATATTTTTAAATATTGACAAAATGGTAAATTTAAACTATACTCCGATTAAAGGTCTGATAAGAGTTTTCATGTAATTTCAATCGCCTTTACGGATTATATTATAATGGAATATGTCGATGAATAAGGAGATAGAAAGATGAAAAAGAGGATAAACATCATCATAATTTTTATTGTAATTATGATGATCGCAGGATGTTCAACTCAAATCCCAAATACAAGCCAACAAAGTAAAATCAGCAGCAGTTTGCCCGCGTCCGAAAATACTGTTGTCAAAGACGATGCTTATTACGAGAATTTGATTAAAAACATCAAATATCCGGAGATATATCTTGTTAAAAGTGATTCGGATTTAATGGATGTAATTGAGGCGTTCGTATACGATTTTGATTTGATATTTTCGAATATTGAATTTTCATCCCCTCAGGAGTTAGGAGATAATAATATTTTTTATTATCTTACAGGTTTACTGATATTTGATGAATTTCCGGAAAATCAAGAAATCGAAGAAACTACAGATAAAAATGGTGTTTTCTTTTATAAGCAAGAGACTATTGAAAAATATGCATATTACTTTTTTAATTACAAGATCGATTGCACAAAAATCGACGGCTGGTCAGAGGAAAAACAAGGCATTTACAGATTGATGGAGGGCTTTGGTGGTGGCCGCGCGGATCCGGTATGTGATTTGAAAGAAATCGAACCCGGAAAATATCAATTCACCGCTGATTATATACACGGAGAGGAATTTATCGGCGCTACCGATTATACGATAACCGCAATACTCGGGGTAGAGGATACCCGAGTGTATTTAATTTCATTGAAACGAGAAAACATTCATTAAATATTCTCTTCTTTAAATACAAATTGAAAACAGATCGGTTTTCGGAGGAAAATTATGCGAAAAGCGCTGTCATTGTTTGTTTTATTAGCCTTAGCTCTGTGCTCCTGCAGCACAAAAAAACCGATATTATCCGAAGACAGCCCAACTTCATTCCCAAGCGAAAACATATCCGCAGAAAGCAGTGTCATTGTTTTCACTGCAAGCGAGCCGGCCTCCCCGAAGAGCAGCTTTGGTTCTGCAGCAAGCAAGACCTATTATGAAGACTATTATGTCACATTGATTAACGAAATCCCCGCAGATAACGGCGATGAAATCTCCTATGTTGAGGCCATCAAAATCGGCGATCGGATCTTTTCAGGATCGAAAAACAAGCTCATCAGTTTTAAAGAAGATTGGTCTGATTTTCAAGTGCTTTATGAATATCCGGATACCGATTTTTACTTTGGCGGTTTGATCCAATTTGATGAAAATATAATTTGTGCACGTTTTGCTGACCAATCTTGGGGATATGAAGCACTTGGCCCCTTTTATTACGAATATCTACTGATTGATTTAACCGATCAATCGGTAACCCCATATTCAAGCGAAAGGGAGGATCACTTTTATCCTTTCAAAGGATTGGGGGATGATTACTACATCAATTTGAAAGAAATTGATGATGTCCTTTACCCCAGTTTTAAACGAGATCTATATAAAGTGAATCCAAACGGCGAAGATGAGCTGCTGATGACCGATATCGGTCTATTTTCAATCCATAAAACAGGGATATATATAATTAATTATCCTGAAATCAATAATAACAATTACAGTACTGTCTACTTTTTTGATTTCGAAACGCAGAAATTGAACCGGGTCATGGAAATGAGAAATCTAAAAGCATTTACCGTTTCAGGCGATTACATTTTATACAGCGCCGGTGCGTATACACATGTTTATTTATATGATATTGTAAACAAAACCACCGTATTTCTGAATAATAAACTCGGTTTTGAGTTCTCGGTTGGCAGTTCGGCTGTCAGAGACGAACATTTCTTTGTTGACTATATTTATGATCAAAATATGTCATATGCTATAATGGATATCAATATGGACGATTTTAAAATCACCGAAGCGGATAAAACAAATTTACCCGGATACATCGGCGGTTGGCAGTATTACATCGTCATCCCGCCTTATGCAGACACTGATGAAGACGTCCCGGAGGAATTTTACTATACCCTTTGGAGACATGATTGGAACTACGAGAAACAATTCGTTTATTAGGCATGTGAGAAATTAATTTAAAACCTGCAAATTAAAAATCCCCTTTCGGGGATTTTTAATATTGTGATATTTATGCCATCATGGGTTGTGTTTTTTCAAGCTGCTCTGTTGTTTGTGTTTCGGCGCTCATCCGCTCATATTCGGCCACCAGCAGCTTCAAAAACGACAATGCGCTTTCGAACTTTAATCTCTTTCCGCCCTCTGTCTCGGCGATGCCCTGCCAGGATGCGTTCTGCCGCGAGATCACCCGCACCACCACAGTCATCAGCTCGCCTTTTTTCTGTTCCGGCAAAATGGGGATCACTTTTTCGGCGAAATTGGGTTTACTGTATTTAGGCAGTTGGTTATTAAAACTGCGCAAGCGTTGAAATGCGCAGGGGTATCCAATGGTATCGAGAATTTGTTCAATTTGGAGAAGCATATTGCCGACATCCGTAAAATGTCGGGCATGCGGAAGTATCGGACAGACAAGCCGGCCGCTCAAAATTCCGTTTATTGACTTGTCAATACACACAGTAATACCCGTGTTATGATAGTTGTACATGTTTATCTCCAAGCATATCATAATTTCGAAATCGAGTGAAACATATATCTCGCCCTTTTTCGTTTTTATTATACTACATATCGGTTTCATCTCGGTTACATTTTAACTATTTGAATGTAAAATTTCTCACTGTTTTTGTAATTTGCGCATGACTTGTTCAGGATTAATACAAAAGATTTCGGCATTTTGCACAGTGATTTTACCCTTCTCGGTCAGTTCGCAGATTGAGGCATCCATTGTGATCATCCCCTCGCTGCGTCCGGAATAAATCACACTGTCAATCTGATGCGTCTTCCCTTCGCGGATCATATTGCGAATTGCATTATTTACAATCATAATCTCAAATGCCGGAGCGACTCCGCCGCCGATTTTCGGAATCAATTGCTGCGAAACCACGCCCTGTAAAATCATTGCGAGCTGTATCCGGACCTGCGCTTGCTGAGAGGGCGGGAATGCGTCCACAATACGGTCGATGGTACTGGCTGTACCTGTTGTGTGAAGCGTCGAGATAACCAGATGCCCGGTTTCGGCCGCCGTCAATGCCGCCCGCATGGTTTCGTAATCACGCATTTCCCCCAACAAAATTACATTGGGTGCCTGACGCATCGCCGCACGAAGTGCTTCATCGTAACTGATCGTATCCACATTCAATTCCCGCTGTGTCACAACGCTCTTATTGTGTTTATGTAAATACTCAATCGGATCCTCGATGGTGATAATATGTGCGCTGCGGGTCTTGTTGATATGATCCACCATACAGGCCAACGTTGTCGATTTACCGCTTCCCGCCGGACCGGTCACAAGCACTAACCCCTTTTTGCGGTCGGAAAGTCCGATCACGGCGTCTGGAATGCCCAGTGTGAGCCGATTGGGCAGCTCAAAGCTCAACACCCTGATCACCGCAGAATACGAACCGCGCTGTTTAAAGGCATTGACGCGAAACCGTGAAAGCTGCGTGACCGAAAACGAGAAATCATCGTCCCCTTGTTCGGTCAGCACTTTATTGATCGGACGGTTGGCCATACCGTAGATCTGACGAATCAAGCCCTCCGTGTTTTCCGGAGAAAGCCGCGTGTCATTCAAGCGCATAATCGATTCGTCGATTTTCAGTGATACGGGAAGCCCGGTGATAAGCAGAATATCCGAGGCCTTCCTGTCAACTGCTGTCCGCAAAATTTCATTGAGTTCCATCATCATGTTATTGTCGTCCTTTCATTTTTAAGGCTGCCAGACATTTACGGTCTGCTCACCCGTGGATTCACTCCCGATCACATAGGTCGTGATTTCAAACGTTGTAAACTCACAGCCGCTGCCTGCAATATAAAATACTGCATGTAAACCGCTGTTTTCATCGATGTTGAAAGTCATATCATATTTAATCCGATCTCCTTCGATATTGCCTGAAGAAACCGCAGTCGGCACTTCATCGGAATAAGCCGCTTCGGCCTGCTGTACGAATTCCGCACATTCTGCAGTCGCCATATAATACTTCTTCACATAGTCGGCGTTTTTAACACTCAGGCGATAATCGGCTCGCGCAGAGCTGACCGCCAGCGTAGCAAAAACCGTCAGAAACAATACCGCAAAAATCAGGAAGATTGAAATAATCCCTAACCCGTAAGCGCTTTCGTGTTTCTTCAAATTTATAACCATCCTTTCATCAAATCGGAATATTGGGCCCCTGTTGCAGATTTAAATTTATGTTTTTACGAAAAGGACCAAATCCCATGTTTGAAAGATGTTGTTTTCAAACATTCCCGCCGTTCAAATTGATGATCCCGGCACTTATGCGATAAACCTCGGTTCCGATTTCGGTTACGAGAATGTCGGCAATTCCTTTTTGCGCATCCACCGTAATGATCAGAACATAATGCCCCGTTTCGGATGTCGGCTGCCAGTTTTCATCATACTGCGCCGTATAAACATTATCGGTGGCCTTCATGTTCAAAACCGAAGTTAAATTTTTCTCGTAGTCTCCATTCAAAAGTTCGGCGGCGTTTTGCGCCAAAAATACCGCTTGTGTCAAGCGGGCGCTGTTTTTGCTCTCACGATCCGCTTCCACATACAAGCCCACGCAAATCGCACAGCAGATCGAAAAGATCAGCATTGCCGACATCAGTTCGATCATAATTAAAGAACTTTTTCTCCCGGTATCACTCATTCCGACACCCCCTTCAGGGCGATCACCGCGCTGTTGACACTCCCGTATTCATCCGTGACGGTTACGGTTACAAAACCGTCTCCCGTACTGACCGAAAAACCCTTTGCCGATATCAGCGCCGTACCGGCATTCACATCAATTTCTGCATCTGCTTTGCAAAACAATTCACAAATGGAACCGTCGTAATAATAGATTTTCGTCACATAATCCACGCCGCCGTATTCACTGCCTAAAAGCAACGCATCGCCATCGCCGTATGTACCGACAGTAACCTCACCGGCCCGATCCGCTCTCCGCACGCGATTGGATATATAAGAGACCGCCATACGTCTGCTGTAATTTTGTTCGGAATTATCAATCACGGCACGATATACCGAAATCCCCATGGTCGTCAGCAGCATTGCCAGCAGCGCAAAAATCAACAATGGGATCAAAATTGCAACGCCGGAGAGCGTTCCCGTTCCTTTTTTGAATTTGCTGTTCATCATGGCTGCGTCCTCAAGGTCACGGTTACATCGGGCATAATATTGTCTCCGATGAATTGATAATGAATCGTGTACTTTTCTTCGTTGGCCGACAGCCCGTAATGACTGCGCAAATATTCGACATCCGCCGGATATCTGCCTTCCAAGGCATAACATTGAACGGCTGCCCGAATGACACTGTCATTGACAATCTTTCTGCCGCGTTCGACGCTCGAACGGTCATAGGCTTTGACACCTGTCACCACCGCCAGCACGATAAGGGCAAAAAAGATCAGCTTGATCAGCGTATTGCGAAGCGAATGATCTTTTTCTTTAATAAACATACCGTCACCCGATCGAATTCATAATCGCGGTCAGAGGCAGCATCACCGAAAGCAGCACCAAACCCACCATCACGCACAACACGATGACAATTGCGGGTTCGACCCTACCGACCGCGATTGAGATGCGCTCATCGGCTGCTTCCTTGTATCTGCGTGCCGCTTCTGCCATCGCTTCTTCCGCTGCACCCGCTTTTACACCCGCCGAGAGCAGTCCCGCCGATAAACCGGTCATCAGACCGCTGCCGCCGACAGCCGCGCCGAAAGATTTCCCTTCTTCCAGCAATCCCAAGCATTTATCGGCATCCGCCAGTACCTTTTTTTCCTTAGTAACGCTCATTCCGCCTTTAATCGCTTCACTGTAGGTCGCACCGCCGGCTAAAAGCATCGCTGCCGCAGAGCAAAAATCGGAGAGTGCCATTTCGCGTGCGAGTTTTTTGCCCCCGAAAATCGCCGAACCGATCTCCCGCACCCGTTCCCTGCCTTTTTCCTGCGCTGTCATAATCAGCATGGCAAATCCCACAAATGCTGTCAAAATAGCAATGCCGAATGCCACCCATTTAGACGCTTCTCCGAAATGGAGCAGTGCCATTGTCGTAGCTGAAACCTCGATACCTAAATCGTTGTAAACTCCGGCGAAAACCGGAAGTACGCTGACCGTCAGCACCATAACGACGATGACCATCAACAGCAGCAGAATCAGCGGATAGGTCACCGCACGGCGGACACTCGACGAAATCTCGGCAAGCCGCTCATAATGCTCAGCCAAACGCGTGCATACCTGTTGAAGTTTCCCCGAGGTCTCTCCCAGTTTCAGCATGCTCAGCATGTACGCCGGAAAAACGCCGGCACCTTCCGCAGCTTCCCAAAGCGGACTCCCGGCTTCCAATTTGGTATACAGCTTCTCGAGGATTTCCATCTCCCGATTGTCCGTGCAATCTGTTTTCATTGCCGCAATTGCATCCGAAGGCAAAATTCCGGCCTGCATGATCATCGCCAGCTCGCGGCTGAACGCCCCCAGTTCTTCGTCCGTGAGTTTTTTGATTTTTGTTTCCATACACGCCACTCCCCTAATACTGATATTTTTGTGTATAATTGACGCCTTTGCTGTAAAGCGAATTCAATTTAGGATTATCGAGATAGGCCGATACGAAAGTGGGGTCCATCATCTCCCAGCCGTTTCCGTCGTAATAAATCAACCCGCCGATCCAGCCCTCACCGTCCAGCCACACATCGATCCAAGCGTGATAAACGTCGCCCGCATAACCGATAATTAATTTACAGGGAATGCGGTTGTAGCGCAGCATGCCGGACATCAAGGACGCATAGTCAAAACAAATCCCTGTCTTTGCGGCTAAAACGTTATCCAACACCGGAATGTAACCGCTTTTAACCGTTGCGGCCAGCTCATAATCATAAGTCAGCGTCCGTGTGACATAGTCGAATATTGCCGAAGTCACTTCGACGTCGGTGGACAGGCCTTTTGCAAGTTCTTCGGCCTTCGCGCGGGTATCGGGTGCCGAGGCAAAATCGACAAATTGGTTGGAATATAAAAACGGCAGCAAATCGTCCCTCAAAGTGACATTGATTGTACAGGAAAACATCACCGCGTAATTTGTTCCGCCGATCCCCTCTACCACATTGATTGTATAATTTCCGCTGCCCTGTGTCAAAGGTAAAATTTCATTTTTATTGGGGGCAATATCGAAGTTGTATGTAGCACCGCCGCTCTTGATCACCTGGGTTTTCAAACGTCCGCCCGTACCGCTGCCGCCGTATTTGACGATGATAAACCCCTCGGACAGGTTGCTGCAGTCCACGCTTGCCCCTTCACCCGCCAGAACGTCAGCACCGTATACGATATCCCTTATATCGGGTACGTTTGATGAATAAACCCGCTGTACCGGACCGCTCGGTTCCGATGAAACCGCCTGTGACGAAACCGGCTGGGACGAAACCGATTCCGCTGTGCTTTCCGGTTCCGAAGAAATTGTTGAAACAACCGATACCGGTTCGGATGATGCAATCGGTTCCGAAGAGCTCTCGAGAGATGATTCAGCTGAAATGGCCGATGAAACCGGTTCCGAAGAGATCTCCGGGGCCGAAGAGAGCAGAGATGAACTTTGCACCTCGGATTGTGACATTGTGATGGAAGCGACAGAGGCAACGCTTGAAAAAGCGGACGATGTCTCCGATTGGGGCATGCCTGAGCAGCCCGCCGAAAACATCGTCAGTATTAAAGCAGTAAAAAACGCTATTATCCTCTTTTGTTCCATCATTTTTCCCATAAAAGAGAAGGCCTATTCGGCCAACTCAATCTGCTGTAATTTATAACTGATCGTCATCCAATTTTTTCGGTTATTCTTATAAAAAGCGGAGATAATTCGCCGCATAACCATCTCTCCGTCCTCAAATGTCAGCGCCGGCAGCATGATGACGAACTGTTGGGGGCTGTATTTGGATACGACGTCGCCTTTCCGCAGTGAAGTCAAAATACTCTGCTGTAGCTTGTCCATCACCGAGACGACGGATTTCATCGGCGGCATTTTCCCGCTCTGTGCCGAGACGGTCATCAGCGCCACATAAATCGACAGTCCCAATCGAGCCGCACGTCGGGCTTCAAGCCGGTAGGCTTCGCGGAAGAAGCCGTATTCGCAATAAAATGCCCCCGCCGCTTTTTCGGATTCACGCAGGTCGTCGAAGATCGCCGAAAGATCCGTTTCATAATCCTTTTGAATCTTCATGATCTCCTCGTACAACCCGTGCAGTTCCTCGGAGGGCTTTACGCCGAGATTGCGGTATAAAAGATCGGTAATGGTCTTGTATTTATCCATTGCCGCCTGCTCTTTTCCCTGACGAAGCAATGCCGTAATCAGCAGGCAGTAAAGTTTTTCATCCATCGCGTCGGTCTGCAGTGCCTTGGTACAGTATTCTTCCATCTCGGCGTACCGGCCGTTGGTCTGCAGCAGTTCGGAGATGCTGTAGACGGCGTTCAAATACATGGTGTGATAATGGGTCTGGAGGGTAATGACCCAGAGTTCACCCGATAATTTCTGCAAAAAGTCGCCCCGGTAAAGACGCAGCGCCTTTGCGTAATAATCAATGGCCTCTTCATCGGACAGTCCTTTGATTGCGGCCCGTTTACAAAGCCGTTCAAACTGTTCGACGTCCACCACACATTTTGACTCGGGATTCCAACAATAACTGCCCCGCTGCGCAATGATCAGTTCTCCTGCGGGATCGATCGGGGACAAAAACGCTCTTACGCGATAAAGCAGGGTTTTCAGGGCGCTGATCAGATTTTCACTCTCATTATCATCACTTCCCCACAGAAGATCAAAAAATTCCTCGTGAGAAATGCGTTTGCCTCGGTTTGTGATGATATACGCCAGAAAATTCCACATCTTCATCGAACGGTTGGTCGCATCGGAAACAACGCCGTTTCCGGCACGAATCTCGAAACGCCCGAGCATTGAGATGTATACCGGATCGGAATTATCGGCGGTCACAGCCGCTGCTGCAGTTCTGAGCGAGCTATTCTCGGATTTCACGTCCATCGTAACCCTCCTTTTTATAGCTTAGTAAGAGACAGATAAACCGCCCTGGCCAATAATTACACATTTTTTCAAACCAAAGCGGTTACATTATATCACACTGTCGCGCCAAAGAAAAGGTATTTGTTAAATTTTTTTGCCGCTTTTTATGTATCCTCACGTATTTTGAGCGTTATTTCACAGCTTTTTCGGCATATTCCTTGGCGAGTTGAACATAGATCCGATAGTCAGTCATTTTAACGCTAGGCGGCGTCTGATGGTCTACTGCCGCGACGTACCGTCCGTATTTCATCGCCGGAAGCAGGCGCTCGAATTCGGCTCTCATGCTCTTTTCAGGGTTATAATTGGGGTCTTCTTTGACATTGAACATCGTCATCTTATCAAATCCGCCGATCCAAACAAAATCGGGGAACTTTTTGGTGAGTTCGACAATGTCCACACCGGCTTGGCGTTCCAGCGGCAAAATGCCCTCTATCCCGGAACCGATCAGCCACGGCACCATCTTGGAGATATCTCCGTCCGAATCGACAATGGCTTTGATGTGGTGCTTTTTCAGTTCGGGAATGATCCGCTGATAGTAGGGTTTCATAAATTCGTTAAAAATGTCCTCCGACAGCATCGGGCCGTTGTTGTAGGACATATCCTCGGCAAAAGTCATAAAATCGGGTTCAAAGATCGCCGTTATTTTTTCAAGCATGCGCAGATGCCAGTCGAGCAGATCCTCGCAGATCTCATGGTACATCTCGGGTTCATCATAAAAGGAATACAGGTGCGGTTCAATCCCGAGCAGCACGCGCGGCCACCAAAAAAAGCCGTCAAATGTGAACCAGGTGATCTGTCCGTCCTTTTGACATTCAGCCAATTGTTCGAGCTGCTCTTTGATCGGCTCGATGGCATCCGGCAGAATCCAGCCGTTTTTACGGGCCTCGCGGTACTCTTGAATATTGGTGATACGTGGTGCGCCGTGATAAGCCGGTTTGGGCAGATCGGACGTGCTGTGCTGCAGCCAAATCTGATGATTCCGATCCATGCCGAAATAATCGTACATCCCGATCCTGCCGAGGTCTTTCGGCATCCCCTGACTCTCCCAGTTCTCGACGGTCTTATCCCACCATCCGGCCCACTCAATCACAGGCAGTCTGTCATCGGGTTTTTTACCGTTGAAAATACATTGAAGCCGTTCTCTTGCCGTCATTTCAGTCAGTCCCCTTTATTTGTGATAGATTCCGTATTCATGCGCCGTATTATAAGCAGCCAACACGTTCTCCAACGGGCTGTTATCCTGAATCGCATGGGTCGGAGCAAAGGCGTATCCGCCGCCCGGCATCATGATGTCCAACGTCTCTTTACAGTTTTGAACGACGTCTTCCACCGTACCGTAGGCCAGCGGCCCTGCGGTTGAGATACAACCGTGAAAGGCCAGTTTATCGCCGTAGGTCTTTTTTAAATAAGCCGGTTCCATGTTCGCCGCTTCGGGCTGAAGAGTGTCCACGATATTGATGCCGATTTCGATAAAATCGTTAAACGCCCAACTCGACGACCCACAGGAGTGGATCATCGACATTTTGCCGTAGTGCTGTGCCAGTTTGGTGAATTTCGCATGAATCGGCCGGATATTGCGCAAATATAAATCATGGCCGATAATCGGACCTTTCTGTGTCCCCAGGTCTTCACCCATCCAGAAAAACGTGATGTCGTCGTGGAATTTTTCAAACATCCGCTCCATAACCGCCAGTTGGTGATCGGTTTTGCGTTTGATATAGGTCAGGGTTGCCTCATCGTCGGTAATCAGATTCACCAGCACGTCTTCCATGCCCATCAGCATACCGGTGGAATTGATGATGTCGCCGACGCCCGGGTCGCCGTAATAAATCGCCTTGTCGGTGTTAGCGCGCAGAAAATCCCGGCAGCCCTCATAATCATAATCATCGGGATTCGGCATCGGCCAGTTGGCGATCACTTCCTCGTCAGCACCGGCCAGCGGGAAATCGCAGTAGTCCTGATAGCCGCCCGACTCATGCTGGACCCAGCGGGTGTGAATACCGGTGATCGAATTGACCGTAACACCCGGCTTCTCCGACGGTGCAAACAGCGGCTTGCCGATGTATTTGGGACGAATACCGAAAAAGTCGCAGCCGAGGCCGCTTTTGACCGCGTATCGATCAGCGGGATCGACCCCGAGCGCCGCCGCAATCTTGCGGTTGATGCCGGGATTGCAGTCGTAATCAATCGGAACCCTGTCCGGAATCTCGTGTGAAAACGCGGTCAACACCCGCTGCCGAGAAGTCATTTCCGCCTTTTTAATTGTAATAACGCTCATGAACCAAACACCTCACCCAATCAGTTTTTTCAGCCGGTCATGCAGCCGTCTCATATATAAAACAATCAATTTAGACAATGCGATATCATAAACTACAAAAGCGATGTTACCCAACCCCCACAATGCCGGGATGCCGTATTGGCCCAACACCGTATTCTCGAACCCGGTCACGAAAAACAACCGGGTACTGATGAAATAAAACCCCACTACCGCAAGGTTAAAGACCGCCACTTTGACGATCCAGCACAGTATATTCGACTTAATTTTCTCAATCGGCGCTTTGGCGATCGGATACCAGCCGAGAATACAGCAAAACAGGATTCCCGCCTCTTTATCAGCCAACAGGAGAATGGACAACAGTCCCACCGCCACAAACGCGCTCACCGAGGTCTTGAAGCCGAATTCAATCACGAGCGGTACCAGCAGCATACCCGCCAGCGCCGCTAGCGAATACGAGGCCGTCGGCAATACGCCTGCAAGCAGCATCAGCGCCAATGCCAGTGCCGTAATCACGCCGCCGAACGCCACAGCCTTTGTTTTGATTCTCATCGGCTCCCCCGCAATTCAACCATCAAATGGGTTTCCTTAACAGCAGGTACACAAGTCGCCGCCCATGCACTCACAGCAGGTATCGGCGCAGCACAGACCCGCGCACATATCGCAGGAACCGCAGCCACCCGTTCCGCAGCCGCCGGTGCCGGTCTGGCGATAAGGCCCGTTTTGCTGTTGATTCGGAGAACCGTAATTCCCGGAACGCTGCCACTTAACCCGGTTTGTCGCAGAGGCATATTCATTATTATTGGGATCCATATTGGCCGCCCGCTCATAATTCGCAGCAGCTTGTTCCATCCAACCGCGCCGTTCGAATACGACGCCTTTAAGATAATACCACTCGGCGTTACGGGCCGAGCTCGGAAACCGTTCCAAAGCACTGTCGGCGCCGGCGTAATCCCCGCGCGCAATAAAAGCGCGAGCCTCAGCGAACTGCGCACTGCCCTCACCCGAGCCCGTCGTACCCCTTCTGGCGGACATAACGCGATCATAAGCATCGTTAATCTGTTGCATCTTCTCTTTAGCCAGATCCGACATCGGGTTGCCGTTGTAGTTATCGGGATGATATTTGCGCGCCAACTCGCGATAAGCGGCTTTGATCTGCTCTTCGGTGGCATTCGGCGCTACACCGAGCACTTCATAAGGGTCCATTTTTAAACCGTTCCTTTCGTACAGAATCGGATATTCGGAGAACTTCAGTTTCCCATATGAAAACTGCGTCTGTCGTTTTGTTTCTTCGGTTTTTCAGATCCGGGACGCATGACGTCGTTTTGAACCTTGAGTGTTCCCAGCTCAACTATATTATCGATAATAGGGTGATGATATTGTGAAGGGAGTTTATCATATCGTACCGAGACCTCGGTCAGGCACAGATTTAAAACCTCAATCATCCGTTCCGGACAGGTTTTGAACGGATTGAATCCGCCGCTTTTTTGGTCTTTTTTCAAGTCGTCCGCCGCGTCGATCAGATAGACCCACCGCCCGAGCATATACCCGAATTCATATACCGGCCGTTTCCGCTCCGGGTTCGGCTCACAGCTCTCGAGAATCTTCCCCAATGCGGTCGCGGTTGGGTCAGCGGCTAAATCGATGCCGGCGTCCGGGTCTTTTTCAACGCGCAGTTGATTGTCAAACCCCTCCGATACGATGGCACGAAGTCCCGGGTGATCGCGCTCGGCCCGCTTCAGCGGCCTTTTGAAAAACGGTTTCAACAAAACCCGCAGCCGCTTTCCGTCGGCAACATCATCGCAGAGTTTATAATAACTCATTACCACCGCGACCGCCGCGCTGAACTTTGTGGCTTCGTTTTGACAGAGTGGTCTTTTTTTGGTCGGATTCACGGCGCAACGGAACGGTTTGGTCACTTCTGTCTCACCGGTCGCGCACATGCGAAACAGCGCCGCGAAGACAAAATCATAGGACAGCGACAGCCGAAGCATCGGCGCATAATTTTGAAGCTCGCGGCACACCCCGCAATAGACCGCCTTATAATTCTCGTATTCACAGACCAAAAGCCGGGGGGTAAACGGCTTGATATAACCAAACATTTAACGGCGCAGCCAGACCGCCATTTCACTGGGCCCGCGGTTGGCAAACGCATAATACGGGATCAATTTCAGTTTTGACGGTTGGGTGTTTCCACTAAAGGGCCGATAAAGCATCGGGCTATTGTCATATTCACGCAAACCGGAAACGGTCAATGTCTGTACACCCAGCGCTTCATCAAAGCCGACTTCGGTTTCGAGCGGCAGCTTGACCCGTACATTATCCAGATAATCGCCGTTATCAACCGCTTCGGCGCAGAAGACCACCGGTCCGCGCATAATCGCAATGCGTCCGGAATCCTCTGTGATGTGCGTGTTCGCCTCATATGCAACCGGAATCATCGGGAAATCGAGTTCAACCGTAAAATCATCGGTTGTAACTTCAATATATGCATAACCGTTTATGATTGTATTCGTTTCACCGATAACGGGATTCGCACACCAGCCCGGAAGCCGTACTGCCAGCTTTTTGCCTTTTGCGCCCGTGACGCGAATCTCGATTTTGCCGTCGGCCGGATATTTCGTGCTTTGCGTGACCGTCACCGGGCGGCCTCCGAGTTCGAATTCAGCTGTCGAACCGGCATATTGATGCACAAACAAGGTGTTTTCCGAAACGGTATAGAAATATTCGCCCAGCGCGGCGATAAAACGCGTGACATTCGGAGGGCAGCAGGAGCATTTGAACACCCTGACACGTTCGGTGATCGGTAAATAATCCGGGTCTTTGGGCATCGAAGTATGCCTGCCACGGTCCCAAAGAGTGATTTTCAGCGGATTCGTATAGAAAAATTTCTCTCCGTCAAGTGAGAGACCCGCTAAAAATCCGTTATACATCACCCGTTCCACCGTATCGGCATAACGGCTGTCAGCTTCCAAATTCAACATCCGATTCGCAAACATCGCCAGTGAAATCGCCGCACAGGTCTCGGCGTAAGCGGTTTTATTCGGTAAATCCCAGTCGATTGTAAAGGCCTCACCGTTGTTGCTGCTCCCGATGCCGCCCGTGATATACATCCGTCGCTCGGTGATATTTTTGAAAAGCATTTCACAGGCCTCAAACAGTGCTTTATCATTACGTGCCCAGGCATTGTCGGCCATTCCGCTGTACAGATAGCACGCCCGAACGCTGTGGCCCTCAGCTGTTTTCTGCTCGCGCACCGGCAGGTGGCACTGACAGTACATCGCCCAACCGTCCAGTTCATCTTCCGGTGTACCGTGGTTATCAATAAAAAAGGCTGAAAGGTCGAGATATTTTTGCTCGCCGGTGGCCTTCCAGAGCTTGATCAACGCCAGTTCGATTTCCTCATGTCCCGGCGTTAAAAACGCAGCCGCTCTTTTCACTGCAAATGTATCATAAATAAAATCGGCATAGTCGCGCATCAGATTCAAAAAGCGGTCTTTGCCGGTCGCCTCGTAATAAGCCACGGCCGCTTCGAACAGATGCCCGGCGCAGTAGAGTTCATGCCACCCGCGGACTTTCAGTTTGTTTTCCGGATCCACCACCGTAAAATAGATGTTAAAATAACCGTCCGGTTGGCGGTGCGCTTCGATTTTATCGATCACTTCCTCGATTTTTGCTTCGAGTTCAGGATCGGGGTTTTTATCAATGATGTAAGCCGCGCTTTCAATCCACTTCGCGATATCCGAATCCCAAAAATAATGCGGCTTATTCGGCTTTCCTTCCGTCCAGTCGAAATCAAAGGCGGCAAAACGCCCGGTGTCCTCAAATTGATCGCGCACCGCGCGAATGGTCACATCGCGATTCAATTGCTGTTTTTGTCCCCAAAATCCGCCCTCAATGTCCACTTTTTGAAACGGGATGCGTTGAAAATGCTGCATATAAAACCCACCTTTTATTCTTCAAATTTTTGATCCAGTTGTGCGGCTCGCTCGGGAGACGGAGCAAACACCCGTTCTTTGGATTCCCTGTTTTTCGCTTGTTCATACCGCGCTTTAATGCGTTCAGCCCGCACCTCATCCGGCGTCTCAACCTTTTTCCAAACATATCGAATGCAATGGTCTTCAAAAAACGTTTCCGCTTCGGCGCGTTCCGCCTTTGTCCAAAATCCCGCGTCAATCACACTGTCTATACCTTTTTCATCGAGCTGCCGGGCTGTTTTAAACAGGTACCGCAGACACCGACGCTCAGTCTCGGCATGTTTCGCACCCAAGCATTCGGTGAAAATCGTGAGCATCAATTCGTCACACGACAGTAATACCGTACCATTTTCAGCAATCTTTTGCGCTTCGGTGGTCTTTCCCGATGCAATTTTTCCGCACATAAGTGTAACCATATTAAGTCATCCTTTCGGACCGGGAGAAAAACTTTATTAAACCTTCTTATCTCTAAAAAATAATGCGGGAATCGTCAAATTCCCGCACTATTGGTTTCAACAAAACGAATCAGTCGCAATAAGAGCTTCTGACAGACAACTTACCGAGAATCGGAATCTGGAACACACGCCCTGCAAGGGTCATCAATAAACCAAACACATAAGTACCGATAAATGTAAACATGATGGACAGACGAATCGTCTGTGTGATATTCTGCACGGGCGGGAACATGTAGGAGAAAATCCTGTACATAATCGACAACGCAAAAACGATAACCACTGTGATCAAAGCCAGCAACATTGTCTGAACTGCCGCTTGCTTAACATAACGGCTCTTCTTTTCAATAAAGAAATAGATCAAACCCACAATTCCGAAGGTCAGATAATTTAAGATACTCAATAAGTACAACGGAGCGCCCGTTGAGGACTTTTCACCTTTCGGCATAAACCGGTTGAACATACCCTTTTCTACCGTAAAAGCATATACCAGTAAAAGGACGAACAATGCTGCAGTAAAGATACCGTACCAACCGAACATCTGTCCTTCTATTGCGCGAATCTGTTCAAGATAGGGAGTAACACTTGCTTTTTGGAAACCTGCCAACCACATATCGAACAAATACTGGCTATCAAATGTTGAAAAAACTTTTCTCAAAAAATAATTATCGGTATCTTTGGGGAGATTATTGATGATCAAGTGATATTGTTCGGTGAAAATGCTGATTTCATTATATTTAGAATCGATTTGATCAACCAAATCAAAATTCACTTGACTGATAAAGGTTCCCAAGTCGGAAGAAGCATACCACAAACGAGCGTTGCGTCTATAGTGGGCAACTTGGTTGATGTACGGTTCCTCCTGCCGCATCGTTCGAGAATAGAGATCATCCAAAATATCGGCTTTTTGATCCAATTTTGTGCATGCCATCACAGCTGAAAACAGCATAACGGCGGCACAGACGGAACAAACCACCCGACGAATGATCATACGCGCCAACCCCTGGCGCTTTTTCAATGAAGCCATAAATCAGAACCCCCGAAATAATTTCATAAGGTCATTATAGAATAACTTTTTGTTAATGTCAACCGTTTTCGAATTTTTTCCACAAACCATCACACACGTGTTGAACTTTTCTGTATTTTATGATAAAATAATACTATAATCAGATTCGGAGGGGTTTTATGTCCGGTCATTCCAAGTGGAATAACATCAAACGCAAAAAGGAAATTACCGACGGTGCCAAGGCGAAGATCTTCACCAAGATGGGCCGTGAGATCTCCATCGCTGTCCGCGAGGGCGGTGCAGATCCTTCTACCAACTTTAAGCTTGCCACCCTCGTTGCAAAAGCAAAAGCCAACAATGTCCCAAACGATAACATCGAACGCGCTATCAAAAAGGCGGCCGGTGCGGATAATAAGGATGAATTCGAAATTATCATGTATGAAGGTTACGGTCCCGCGGGTATCGCTTTCATGGTCGAAACCATGACCGACAACCGCAACCGTACAGCCGGTGACCTGCGCCACATTTTTGATAAAAACGGCGGAAATCTCGGCCAGACCGGCTGTGTGTCCTTTATGTTCAATCAAAAGGGCATTATCACGATCGATGCCGAGGACGTCGATGAAGAAAAACTCACCGAGGCCTGCATCGACGCCGGTGCCGACGACATCACACTCGACGATGAAAGCTTTATCATCACAACCGCGACCGCTGATCTCGAAACCGTCAGCGCCACCCTGCAAAAAGCAGGCTACAAGCTCGAATCCGAAGAGGCGGCCTATATCCCCACCACCTACACCAAAGTCACCGACGAAGAAGCGCTCATCAAATTCAGCAAACTCACCGACGGACTCGACGATAACGACGACGTCACCGACTACTGGCACAGCATGGAATAAGTTTTTTTGCAGTTTTGTGTAAAATGTAAAGTTTAAAGTGACATTCCCATATGATTTAAAAACCCCGCTGCCGATTTTTCGGACAACGGGGTTTTAAATTTAATCAGGGCGATTTTGAACAAGTGCAGTACCGGATTAATCATGTTATATAGTACGGATTACCAAGCGCTTTGCATCCGTCGGAATCGGTAATTTCAAGACGAACATAAGTCCACGAGTCATCAATTTTCGTCTCGAAATGCGTGATATCATCGTTAAAAGATAACTGTCGCGGGCAGTGCCAAATCGGATTTTTCAAATAAACGGATTTCACAGGCGAAAAATCCGCATAAAAAACATGATCTTCAATGTACATATTATGTATTTGCGGAGCTATACCGTTTTTCCCGACGCATGAATAAAAGTTTCCCTTTTCAAGGGCATTGATAATATTCGAATGGTTTAATTCTTTTGCTTTTATCATGATAAATCCGCCCATATAGCTGCTGTACGGCGAATCGGGAGGTGCGTCAAAATCTTTATTTCCGCTGTGGTTATCGTCGGTAGCGACAGCCCATATCTTACGCCCGTTTCGTAACATCGCATCGTAGTAGACATCCGACCAGCCCGTGCGGTTCATTTTTTCAACGATATGATTATAAATCTCCATCGCGAAGATGTTTTGAAGTCCGAAAAATTCTTTGGTTTCATAATGTGAAGCACCATGGAATGAACAGGCGGGGTGATTGTACATCACCAAATAATCGTTGTCGACATAGGATTTTATCAATTTATTGGCGTTTACAAGGTTACATTCGAGATCGAGCGGAAAATATTCTTCCTTTACGCCGTAATATTTCGGATAACAATTAAAATGATAGATTTTCAGCGTTTTACGGTTTTCCCAATGTACTTCAAATCCCGGAAGCGCCATAAATTCATCATCGTTCAGATAATCTTTATACGAAAGTTTATTATCTGTGAAAGCAATGATTTGATACCCGTGTTCTTTATAAAGCTCTTTTATTTGCTGAGGGGTCGAAAATCCGTAACCGGAATCAATTTCTTTTGTATGACAATGCAGGTTTGCTTTGTATAAATTTCCTTCAGCTGGTAATAAATCGACTCTCATTATTTTACCGCTTTCCTTGTGCCGTTATAGAATCCATTACTCACTATTATGATATTAACATGTTTATCTTGATGCCCAGACAGGTCGTCAAAGTTACTTCCCAAAAGGAAACCGGGTTTTATTTCTTGTTGATTACATGAGCCGCTTTTTCATAATCCTGCTTTTTCACAAAGACCTGATACTGCGTTTCAAATTCCGGATTATTCCCGAGTGAGACAAGCGTTCCCGTATTTCTGCCCCTGCTTCCTGTATAAGTCGTTTTAAACGAATATCTGATGCGTTCGCTGTTCAATAAATCTGTGGTTCGCGCAAAAACTTCCGGCGAATAGGTGCTGATCAATTCGACTCTCCCTGTTAAAAATTCGAACATCACTCTTCGCCTTAGTTTTCGGGCGGATAATAATTGTTGATGGTGTTCACGGCCAAATCCAGATCAATCCCAAACTCCAAAGGTGCATCTGTGTCGGTCGGCATCATTCCGAGGCAGATATAAAACAGGCAGTCACCGCGTTCCACGATTTGAGACAGCTGTGCGCGCTGATAAGAGCCGTTCACGGAATACGACCGATAATAGGCCGTTAAATCCGTTTTCATCTGCTCCAATGCGGCTTTTACTGTCTCAATTGAATTTTTCCCCGCACGTACCGCAATGATCCGGTCGCAATATCCGTCATCTGAGCTGACAACGCCGTAATAGTCCTTAATATCATCCGCACTCAAACCGGTTGCCATTAAAAATGCATCCTTCGAGAGTTCTGACCGCCCCACCGGAACGGCAACTGTACCCACATCAGCCATAAATGCTGCATCGATTGCGTCCGTGACTTCCTTCATAGAGGTCCCCGCACATCCGGTTAAAGTTGAAAATAATAATATCAACGCCGCTGCAATTGCCGCTGCTTTTTTCCCATATGATTTCATTTCGTTCTCCCCTTCTTTATGCGATCGGATTTTTCCGATTGCGGTTTGCTCAAACAGATTTCAAAAAGCGGGCACTCACTGCATTTCGGCGATCTTGCAGTGCAGATCTCCCGTCCGAACAAAACCAGCCGATGACAAAAATCATTGCTTTTTTCCGGCGGTAAAATCGCCTTCAACGCCATTTCGACTTTATAAGGATCGACGGTCTCACACAGTCCGAGCCGGTTTGATATTCGGATACAATGTGTGTCGGCGACCACGGCGGGCTTTCCGTAGATATCCCCCAACAGCAGATTCGCGCTTTTTCTCCCCACGCCTGGTATCGAAAGCAGTTGTTCCATATCATCGGGTATTTTCCCGCCGAACCGTTCATTGACCGCCTTTGCCGCACCGATAATATCCTTTGCTTTGGAATGATAAAAGCCGCAGGAAAAAATGTATTTCTCCAATTCCCCCTGATCCGCTTCGGTAAAATCAGTGATCGTGGGATATCTTTTGAATAATTCCGGCGTAATCATATTTACCCGCTCATCCGTACACTGCGCCGAAAGCCGGACGCTGACCATCAGGCGGAAAGGGTCTTCATAATCAAGAGAACAAATTGCCTCAGGATAACGGTTCTCCAGTATCTGCACGGCAATTTTCGCCCGTTCTTTTGCTTGCAGCTCTTTGGTTTTCATCGCGCTCGAATCACCTTCCAAAATCACCCTCCTAATGCTGCCATTATAACAATTTTCAAGAATCATGTCAATGCGAATTTTCCTTTAGCGAATCATGACAGTGTTTACGGTTGACAAAAAGTTAAAAATCACCTATTATAATCTCGAAAATCGCAAGCCCATATAAAACATCTGCTGAAAATTATTATTGCGAAGCCCTTAAAAGAAAGGTGGCCGTCCGTTTGAATAAAGAATCCATGGAGCTCAAAATCGCTCTTTTACAGGTAGAATGCGTCTTGGGAAATTGCCAAAACAATCTTGCACACGCCACACAGCTATTTGAAAAAGCCGTACAGCAAGGTGCAAACTTTATTGTTCTGCCCGAATTGTTTTACGAGGGATATGATCTGAACGCTTACACACCGGACAAATCGGAAGAGACCTCCAAAAAGAATCTGTATATGCTGGAACAGTTCAAACGGCTTTGTGAAAGCAATTCTGTCTGGGCCGTGGTGCCTTATGCCGAAAAAGATAACGGTAAGATGTATAATTCTCTTGTGCTGATTGACGGGCATGGTGATATATTCTGCAAGTACCGTAAAACCCATCTGTGGGACAGCGAAAAGAATTATTTTTCATACGGTGATACCGGCGTTTGCGTTGCCTGTACCCCGTTTGGCAAAATCGCATTGATGATTTGTTATGATATTGACTTCCCCGAGATGGCACGCACCGCCGCGCTTAAAGGCGCTGAAATGCTGGTTTTACCCGCGGCATGGGATTATATCAATAAAGATCTGTGGGAGATTTTCTTGCCCGCCAGAGCAGCGGAAAATATGATGTTTGTCTGCGGTGTCAATTTATTTGAAAAAACAGACACGAGCTATCTTTTCGGAAACAGCAAAATAATAAACCCGAGAGGTACGGTGATTTCTCAACTTCCCATTCAGGAAGAGGGGCTTCTTGTACAAACTGTAAATCTTACCGAAGTATATGTGTACCGCAAGCGTTTTCCTTATTTAATTGACAGACGCACAGATTTTTTAAAATAATTTCTTTTCTTATTCATTCAATAATTATATAAAAAGCAAGTGATATCATTCTGAGCGGAGCATTTTTGGGTTTCCATCAAATGCGGAGTCGAAGAATCTCCAAAAGATTATGGGTTACGGATGCGAATATTTTAGCTTTTATCAATTAAAGACCCTTCGACAAGCCCGCCGTGAAACGGCGGACTGCTCAGGATGACAACTTGATCTTATGATAAACTGAAAAACCCCCGCTGCGAATGCAGCGGGGGTTTTCTTAGTCCGTTAAGGATTCATTAAACCGAAAGGTTTAATTACTTTCTTTTGCGGATAACCAGTGTGGAGATGCCGCCGATGGCAGAAGCGCCGATGGTGATGAGGTATGCAATCGCGTTGAACGGATTGCCCATCGCCGGGGTGCTTGTGTCGGACGGAGCAACAGACACGGTGGAGGACGGAGCAACCGACGGAGTCGAGCTGACTTCCTGAGCCTCATTCGGGTTCGACGGCATAACTGCCGCGGCCGGGGTCAGGGTCTTGCCCAGTGTGCTTGTGAATGCGTTGTACGCTTTCGAAGCAGCATTCGTCGTGTCGGGGTTCGCATCAGTTCTGACAACCCAGTTGGTTGTGACTGTCCAGCTTCTGCTGAATGCGCTGACGCCCTTGACACCGTCGTTCGGACCATCGTCATAGTTGACTGTCAGGGTGAAGCTTGTGCTGCTCACGGTCGAGTATTCGATCGTGACATACGCGTCGACCAAACCGTCGGTGGAGTTCAGGCCCAATGTGCCGTATTCCAAACCGACAACGCTCGCCTTGACGCCTGTGCCTGTGCCGCTCACGGACAGGGTCGCGCCTGCCGGGATACGAACTGCAAGAACGGTGATCGCCTTGTTGTAGTTCGACAGACCCGATGCTGCATTGTTCATGCCGCGGGTGTTATCCCAGTAGTTGGTGATGGTGATGGTGCCCTTGGTCTCGGTCTTGGTCACTGTGCCGACAGAGTAACCGCTGCCGGTGTCTGCGCCGGTTGTGCCGATTGCGTAAGAATATTGACCCATCGAGGTGATCTTCGCATCGGACTTCTGAGCAACGCCCAGGGACGCCGCCGCAACAGGCATGTCACCATACTGCG
>DAOSWV010000016.1 GCA_035380125.1 Oscillospiraceae bacterium | reverse complement strand
AGGGCTTTGCCCGTCTATGAAAAACCCCCGGTTTTACCGGGGGATATTTATTTTTTGGCGATAAGTGCGGAGATGAATCAGGGGATTATTGAAAATATATATTATTGTGATGTGACTGGCTCTTTAAGGCCGGATTCCAGAATTTTAACGCGCATGAAGATCGGGTAATAAGTGCCGTCTTCCTCCTGACCGAGGGTGAACTTGACTTCGCGCAGTTCGAAGGTGAGACCCGCTTGGGTGAGCGGTGTCCAATTCCTGTCGCGAATCATCTGTTTGACCGCAGCGAGGTCATAGGGTAAAGCGTCCCATACGGAATCGGAGATGTTGACGCAGTAATACTGCCCGGTGTAATATTTGCCGTCGGTTTTCGACAGGGATTTGATCATCGTGAACATGGAGCTGTCATAACTCCAGCCGACGGCACGAATACGGTCGGTGTCCGGAATAAATTCAAGTTTGCCCCCGCCGGTATAGTCGGTCAGCGTTTTGCCGAAATATTTTAGGGTAATTGCGTCGTATTCTTCGCGAGTATTGCCGTTTTCATAATCATACCCTTTCATGTGCAGCACGGCGTAGACCGCTATCTGTTCATCAGAAATTTTGCCATCGGCGCTGCCGAGAATCTTGAATCCGGCATCATCGGTGAAAAGATCGTCTTCGGAATGGGAATACTCCCAAAGGGCGTAATTTTCGGTGAGTTCCTGTGGGACCTGCGTTGCCCAGTCGGGATCGGAGGTGTTCATTTGATCGTCGAGAGTAATTGCGCCCCATTTGCCGTCTTTGCGCACGAATACCGTGTCTTCAACGGAGTAGACAAGCATTGTCAGAAAATCATACTGTGGGGGGATGATTTCTTTCCCGTCGTAGCCGATGGCGCCGTATTTGCCGTTTTGAATGACGCTGATAATCGGCCAGACCTCCTCGTAGGTACTCAGATAAATTGCATCATAAAGCGCGTCGGTCAATTCGTTGCCTTTTCCGTCCAGCAAGACCCAGAGGCCGCCGCGCTTGGCGGTCATATGGATCGGGTCCCAATAATCGTCCGGATACTGCTGACAATGCAGTTGTTCATAGACGCGGCCGGAGATGGGTTTGAGGGTGGTTTTGTCATATAAACGCCAACCGTCGTCACTCAGCACGCCGATCATATGGGGCAGCGGGTAAAAGTCGGTGCCGCTTAACAGGTGTTGACCGTCTACGGTGCACAGCTCTTTTTCGCCGTTGAGATCATTCTTGATGAGATAGCGGTCAATCCTATCGCCGTCTTCGGTATAGTACATGACGGTAGCATATTGTTGGGGGAGCGCTGAGTTGTCATTGTTTCGGAAAACGCCGCTCAATTTGAAATCGGACGGAGCGTGCCCCGAATCGCCTAATTCGATTAACACCAGCCACCAGGAATCGGCATCGACCCATTCGCTGCCGTTATCGGCTAATTTCAAAGAGACGGAGACAAGCAGATCGGGCAGTGTTGAAGTGCTTGCGGTTTGAACGGCTTGGGCATATTCGACCCCGTCGAACAGGCAGATTTTATCCATGGTCGAGCGGAGAATCAGAGCGAATACGCATTTATTTTGAAAGTAAGCCTCGTCATAACCGCTGAACCGCTGATACAGGTCGGACTCGAAATGAAAACGCTGGGCGAGCTGACCGGAGAACTCCTGCATTTGTATTGGTTTATAAATTTCGTCGGTCAGGATGTCGTCACTCGCTTTGATGTTGTTGATATAGACGTTATCGGCCATCGTCATCTGCAGTTGGTAGACCGATGCATTGACGGGAATTTGTAAGTTTACAGTTTCCGTGGCGAAAGAGGTTTCGGAGGAATCGGTGATTTGAGAAACCGAAGCGGCGAACGGCTCCGAAACGGTAGGGGTTTTTAAGGCGTTCGGGAGAAAGATGAAAGCAGCGGTAATCAGGACCACCATGGAGATAATGATCCAAAACGCTGGTTTTTTGGGGTTGATTATGGATTTGGAGTGTGGTTTATCGCCGGGTTCGAACAGTGAAAGCAAGGGAATCATTTTTAGGGCCTCCTCGTACGGCTCTGCAGATGGTTATAGAAGGGATTTTGTAAGTATAAGCATTTATCCTGTTATATCATAATTACCTTAATATGTCAACCGAGCGGCCCCGTGAAAACGAAACCGCTCGGTTTGGTGATAGGTATGGAATGCGGATGATAGGGTTATTGGGATGAAATTGGTGCGGTAAGGCCGGTTTGGAGAATTTCGACGCTCTTGTAGAGTGGGTAAGAACTGCCGTCTTCGTTTTGATTGAGCATAAATTTGACTTCGCGCAGTTCGAAGGTAAGGCCGTCTTGAACCAACGGCTCCCATTCGCCATTATACAGCATCTGTTTGACTGCGGCGAAATCATACGGGGAATCGTCCCAATAAGAGTCGGAGATGTTGATGCAGTAAAACTGCGCGGTATAGATGCCGTATGTCTGCGATACGGAACGCAGCAGCGCATACATGCTGCTGTCATAACTCCAGCCGACGGCACGGATGCGGTCGGTATTCGGAATGAATTCGAACATACCCCCGCCGGTGTAGTCGGTCAGCTTTTTATCGAAATATTTGATGGTCAGAGCGTCGTAATCTTCACGGGTGTTGCCGGTTTCATAACTGTAATTTTCCATGTGCATCAAAGCGTAAACGGCCATCTGTTGGTCGGAGATTGTACCGTCGGCGTTGCCGAGAATTTGAAAGCCGGGGTCTTTGGTGAATAATTCGCTTATTTGAGTTTCACTGTCGGTCATGGAATAACCGTTCGGGGCATAGAAGGAATAGTAATCAGTGATTTCCGTGGGAATCGGTGTCTTCCAGTCGACTGCGGACGCGCTTAGATTGCCGTCAAGGGTGATTGTGCCCCATTTGTCCCCTTTGAGCACATAAATTTTGCCGGTTTGGATGTTCATTGTCAAATAGGTATATTCGGTTGGTACGATGACTTTTCCATCATAGCCGATCGCGCCGTATTTGCCGTTTTGTGCGACGACGATGACCGGCCAGTCCTCTCGGTTGGTATTGAGATATATTTTACCGTAGACCGCGTCGGTCAGCGAGCTGCCCTGGCCGTCGAGCAAAGCCCAGAGAGAACCGCGTCGGGCGAGGATATAATTCGGGTCATAGGAGCCATCCGGGTACTGACGGCAGAAGATTTCGTTGTACGAGGCATCGGAGACGGGCACCAATATTGCAGGCACCAAAGCCGTCTTTTTATACAGATGCCAATTGCCGCCGTTCAGCACGCCGATCACATGCGGCAGTAAGAGAAAGTCATCTCCGTTGATCATGAATTGGCCGTCTTCGTTGCATAGAGAGCCGCCGTTTTTGATGATATAGGTGTCTGTAACGAGACCGCCGTCTTCGTAGTAGGAGACGGTTTTAGTCTCCGAGGTGATTTCAACATCTCCTCGCTCCCTGCCGCCGCCGCTGCTGCGCCCACCGATTTGATCGCATGTAGAGAGTTTGTCGGAATATTCATCGTCGACACTGATCAGCACAAGCCACCAGGCGTTTTCATCGGTTTGCGTTCTGTCGGTTGCTTTCCAATTGATATCAATCACGACAGAAGAGGCTTGATCTGCGGAGCGGAAATAGGAATAGAGATAGGAATCACTGATGACAAAGTCGCTGCTGCCCCAAAGCGCGATACCTGAACTAAAGTCCCGAATACCTCCGAAGGTGCAGTCGAGATCACTGTCCTCGGCTAAAATCATGGCGATTACCCGTTTGGATTCGAAAAAGGAGTCGCCGTATTCCGAGAGCGCGTTCGTCAGATTGGATGGAAGGGTGAAATGTGATTTTAAGTCATCGGAGAAGGTCAGAAATTCCTGTCCGCTCTCAATCCAATCGGAACTTGCGGTGCCGTTGTAAGCAAGTGTTGAGAGATAGGTCTCGTCGGGATCGGGCATGGAAAGTTGATAAATCTCCTCTTCAGCAGGGATGGGGGAGGAATGAATTGGCGTATAGGATACTGCAGATGGCGGGTCCGGGCGGGACGATTCCGAGGTGAGGGGCGGGTTCACGGCGTTCGGGAGAAAGATCACTGCGGCGGCGGTGATCAGCACAACCGAGGCGATGATGATCCAAAACGCCGGTTTTTTATAGTTGAGCGCGTTTTTGATGCGCGGTTTGACGCCGGTCTCGCTGAATGCCAACGGGCTTAACAATCCGCTGCGTTTTTGAGAGAGCATCAGCAGCGAACGCGAATAATCGGCGCGGATATCCGTATTATAATGCCGCAGAACGGTCTCGTCGCAGGTCAGTTCCATATCCTGCATTGCCAATTTAAACGACAGCCAGACCAGCGGATTGAACCAGTGCAGGCAGGCCGCCGCGTAGGCAATCGGTTTGACGATGTAGTCCAGATGTTTGATATGGGTCTGCTCGTGCAGCAGGATATATTCGCGCTCTTTGGGCGAAAGTCCTGCGGGCATATAGATTTTCGGGGTGAAAAAGCCGAGGACGAACGCCGTCGTGATGCGGTCGGATTCGTAGGCATCGCCCGTTTTGACCGCAACGCGCATGCGGCGTTTCATCAGGAAATAGGAGACGAACGCATAGGTGAAAAACGCGACTGCGCCCGCCGCCCAGACCCAAGCCGAAACGGTCAGGATGATCTGCATCGGGTTGGCGCTTGCGGCCGGCGTCGCGGCCTGTGAGGAGATCGCCGCGTTGACTGCGCTGTCGACCGCTTCGATGCCGCTGTCGATCTGCGGAATTTCGGCGGTGACGATGGTCTGCGGGATCGGTTCGGCGGTGACCGGAATCAGCGCCTTGACCGATTCGACGGTCAGCGGACAGACCAGTTTGAACAGCACCAGCCCCCAGAGCAGGTAGGAAAAGAGCTTCGGGGCTTTTTTGAGCGGCAGCCGCACGAGCATCACGCCCAGCGCCACGACCGAGGCGATCATACTCATATTGAGGATTTTGATTAAGAGAGCGCTTATCATTATAACCGTCCTTTCATTGAATTGGGACGTTTTATCCGGTCAGCCCGGATTCATTTTTGTATGCAGCACAAAAGGATAAAACTCCCTGGCTAAAAGATAAATCTTTTAGCCTCTGAAAGATTTATCTTTTAGCCTTGTGCCTCCTCAATCATTTTTTTCAGCTGATCGGCCTCCTTCTGCGAAAGCTTCTTATCGTACAAAAAGGCGGTCAGAAAGGCCGGCAGCGAATTGTCGAAGGCCTTTTCAAGCAGCGCTTCGCTCTCGTAGCGGCGCACGTCGTCTTTTTTGACGAGTGCCGTCACGGTTGCGTCTTCGTTTTTGACGACGCCGCGCTCAACAAGCCGCCGCAGCATCGTATAGGTGGTGGACTTTTTCCACCCGAGCGCATCGGCGCACAGGCGGACGAGTTCCGTCGAATTGACCGGTTCATTGGCCCAGATGACCTCCATGAACCGGTATTCGGCGTCGAACAGTTTTTGATTATCCATCATATCTCCCCCTTTAGAAATCAGATGTCGGCTGTTGACGGTTGCATTAAGGTTTGTAAAACGGTAAACCACCCTGCCCTTCGGGCAACCCCTAAGGCGTCAAAGCCGCCTACAGGGCGGCATGGCGACGCCATATTGAGGGGAATTTGGGTCTAATGCATTAAACCGATTGAAGTTTAACACGTTAAACCTGAGATGTCAACACTTTTCGGAAAAATTTGAAAATATTTTTCGGCGTGGAATTTCATGGACAGAAAAAGAGAGATGTGCTACACTTTTAATATCAAGGCAAGGGGTGAAATATGGGCGGAAACAGTGGGATTTCGGGGAACCATACAGCCGAAAAAGAGCGGTTTCGGGCGGCCTGCGGGGAAATTATCGTCGGGGTCCGGGAAGAAAACAGCGGGATCGGGACGCTTTCGGAAAAGACGCTGCACGCGGTGTTGAAGCGTTATTTTGAGCTGGACGGCGGCATCTGCGAGATCAAGTTCGGACGGTACGTCGCCGATGTCGTGTTAGGCGAACGGGGGATTTTCGAGATTCAGACGCGGGCTTTTAACGTGCTACGCAAAAAGCTCGAGGCCTTTTTGAAGATCGCCGACGTGACCGTGGTCTATCCGATTCCGTATTTAAAGTGGCTATGCTGGGTGGATGATGCGACCGGCGAGACCTCCCCGAAACGAAAAAGCCCGAAAACAGGGTCGGTGTACGACGTGTTTCCGGAGCTTTACAAGATCAAAATGCTGCTGGATCACCCGAAACTGCACCTGTGTCTGGTGCTGCTCGAAGTCACCGAATACCGGTTTCTGAACGGCTGGAGTGAGGACAAAAAGAAGGGGTCGTCGCGCTGTGAGCGCATTCCGGATGACCTCTTGGGGGAAGTTTATATTCAAAATGCAGATGATTATAGGAAGCTGATTCCCGAGGGGCTGCCCGCGCAGTTTACCGCGAAGGATTATGCCAAGGCGATCAAACGGAATCACCGGCTGGCAGGCACGGCGCTGAATGTGCTATGCCATATCGGTGCGGTGAGGCATATCGGGAAAAAACGAAATTTGTATTTGTATGAGGTTGTGTAGGGAGCGATGCCCCCGTCGCTCCGCCGGATTGGTATTACCGATTTATATAAGACGCCGTTTATGATTTTTATAACGGAGCGACGAGGGCGTCGCTCCCTACTAAAGCGATATCGCCGATGAAGCCGCTCTTTACGCCGGAGGCGGGCGACCACATGGGGTCGCCCCTACAGGTGTGAAAATGCAACTGTACGGTTGAAGTCATAAAGTTTTATGGATTCTGTGATGCGTTTAAGAGCGGTATTATGTAGCTAAACAGCGGGTTTGAAGCCGTCGGGACAGGGGTCATCGTGTAAAATCAAGCCGGCATTACGGTAAAAATCCGAATGCTCGATATAACGGAATGCCGCGGCCACCGCATCGGCAAAGGCGGCTTTATCCGTTCCGAGGCAGATTCCGATAAATCGCACCAGCGTCCATGCCGCATAAAACGCGATATAAGCGTCGCGCGGGGTCTTGCAGGCGGGAATATCTGGGAACTGTTCGTAAAACAGGTGGTTGACCATCAGATTTTCATAATAATCGTCGCAGTCGGGTAAAACGGCATAGGCACGGCGCAGAGCTTTGCGCCAGAGTGCGGCGGAGAGCTGCAGGTCGGAGCCGGGTAGACCGACGGCGGCAAGCGCTTTTTCGCCGTATTCGGCGATATTGGGACTGATGTCCATGAAAGCCGAAATCAGTTTTTCGGCATTTTGCAGAAAATCGGGGGTTTGGTGCTGCGCGAACGGGATCGGCTGCGGCCCGAGCAGAATATGGCCGATTTGGATGATGCGCTCGCGCAGGGAAAGGGCTTGGTTCTGCATGGCGGCGATGCAGCGGCTGCGCAACTCGTCATTGGCCTGTGCGCCGGGATTCGGCATCGGGAGCGCGCCGGAAAATTCCCGCTCGATCTCGACAAAATGCAATGGACAGGGTTGATTCATTAACAACTCGACTGTGGCCTCGCAGCTGGCGGAGCAGCTGCTCTCAAGCTGAAGACCGGATTTATAAGAACGCGGATAAAGCCGGCAGACCGATGGCAACACCGTTTCGCCGCACTGTTTATGCAGTTCGCAGAAGCCGTCTTTATTGAGCAGGCGGCAGGCGTTGTCCAGCGACGGTGAGACGAACGCATAGGCTTCGCGGGTGGGTCGGTCGGCGATATAAAAAGCGCTGTCTAAGGTGCGGCGCAGGGTTTTGGAACACGAAAGACCGAGCAGCCGATAATATTCGGCCTCGGTCAGCGAGATGCCCCAACCCCGGCAGCAGACGTTCCGGCAGTCCCTGCATTTACATTTAAAATTGATGAAGTATTCAGGAACAAGCACATGGACCTTCCCCGTACAAAGCCGCCTCCGTGGTCAGATTACGAGATATTATAGGGATTCCCCCGGGGTTTTGTCAAGAAAAATTTTTAACAAGTAACAAGGCGTATCTATTGCGATAATAAAGGGACTGCGATATAATTGATAAAATTATCCTTTCGGATAAGAAAGAGGTGTTGATGGTGCCTAATGATCCGATTTACCGACTGTATGCCGAACTGAAGGATTACGAGCCGAAAATTTGGAGGCGGTTTGAGATATCGAACGCCGTCTCGATGGCGCGGCTGGGATATGTTTTGATGGTGCTCTTTGAGATGAAAGGGTATCATCTGTTCGGATTCGATGTTCCGGTGAAGGAGAATTTTATCAGGTGCGTCGGCGATGAGATCGACAATCCATACAATCGGCAAGCCCTTAAAACATTTAACAAGCACCCGGAAAAAGCGCAGCTTCGGGTTGAGTTCATTATGGAGGACGACGATTTTGAACCGCAAGGTTGGACGGAGCATGCGGCGCAGATTAAACTGAAAAATGTGCTTGACCACGAAGGCGAACGTATGATATTTGAATATGATTACGGGGACGGCTGGCAGGCAGAGATAACGGTTGAGCGAATTTATAAGGAAAAGGAACTGCCCGCGAAAGAGCTGCCGCGCGTTTTGGACGGCGAGGGGTTCGGTATTCTCGAGGACTGCGGCGGTCCGTTGGCACTCTCGGATATCGCAGTGCTTTTAAAAACGAAAAAGGGTAAGGAATATGAAGAGTTTTTAGAATGGTACGGAAGCGCCCCCGATCTGGCGGCGTTTCATATTGATGAGATGAATAATCGGCTGAAAAAACTGCCGAGAGCTTTTCGCGACAGCTATGAACTCGGGAAAGAGCTGTCTGACAGTACCGTGGATTTTTTGGAGCGGAGATATTAAGGCGAAGTGAAACTTCAAGCAGGCATTCCAATCCCTGATTCGGAAACGAAACCGGGTTTTCAAGCCCTGAATCGGTATTCCGGATCGGTTCGGCAGCAAGCGCTCTGAGAGGTATAATAAAATGATGGAGACGCAACGGTTAATCATCAGAAGATTCCGGCCTGAGGACGGTGCGGATTTATTCGATTATCTTTCGCGTGAGGAGGTCGTCCGGTTTGAGCCGTATGGAGTGGTTTCACGGGAACAGGCCGAGCGGGCAGCGGCAAGACGGGCCGAGGACGAGACTTTTTGGGCGGTGTGCAAAAAAGAGAAAGACGGCGGAAAACTGATCGGGAATATTTATATGGCCAAACAGGAGTTTGATACTTGGGAGCTTGGCTATGTGTTTAACTCCGATTTTTGGGGCAAGGGGTATGCATACGAAACGGCAAAAGCGCTGATGAACTCCGTGTTTATAAATCAAGGCGCGCATCGGATCATTGCGAAGTGCAATCCGAAAAACGAGCGTTCATGGAAATTGCTCGAGCGGCTGGGAATGCGCCGCGAGGGGTATCTGCGGCAGTGCGTCTGGTTTAAAAAAGATCAGAACGGAAATCCGCTCTGGCAGGACACCTATGAATACGGGATTTTGGCCGAGGAATGGGAGAGATTGGCGGATATCACACAGAGCTGCCCTTCCTGCGAATAATTTGTCCCCTTTTCATTCATGTGCCTTGCATAATTCGTATATTTCTGCTATAATGCCGTTACCGAAACGGCTTTTTTGGGCCGTTCGGGTTTATTGGGGTGTAGCCAAGCGGTAAGGCACGGGACTTTGACTCCCGCATTCGATGGTTCAAATCCATCCACTCCAGCCATCAAAAAGTGCTCGCCGAATTGAAATGAACTGCACCCCAAAAGTTAGACAGTATGATATACTGAATAACGATAGGGGTGTTTTTCTATGCCAAAAGGGATACCAAACAAGCGATACACGCCGGAGTTTAAGGTTATGGTGGTGGAGGCAATGCGAAAAGAGGGGCTTAGCAGCAGGGAGACAGCAAGGTTATATGACGTTAGCAGCCATCATCAGGTACAAAACTGGGAACGCATCTACCTTACAGAAGGACCGGAGGGTTTTCAGATCGAGCGGCGTGGACGAGGCAGTAAAGGAAGGCCGATGAAACTGGCTCAACCAGTTGAGAAAGATTTACTTGCAGAGGTGCAGCGGCTGCGTGCGGAGAATGCATCCTAAAAAACTTGCAGGCCTTGGTTTTGGAAGACGAGCGATGCCAGCGCAAAAAACGCAGGTGATCCAAATACTGAGGCAAGACTATCCGTTGGTATTGCTGCTATCCATCGCTCGGCTTCCTCGTGCGACTTACTATTACTATGTCCGGCAGCAGGCAGTTCCGGATAAGTACGAAGGAGCAAAAGACGCAATCTCTGCTATTTTCAATGAGAACAAAGGCCGGTATGGTTACCGCCGCATCACTGGGGAACTCCGCAATTATGGGTTTATTCTCAATCATAAGACGGTACAGCGTCTGATGAAAGAGACAGGCCTTATCTGCCGGGTTAGAATGAAAAAGTACAAGTCTTACAAAGGTGAAGTAGGTAAAATAGCGCCGAACCTGCTGGAGCGAAACTTTGAGGCCGAAAGGCCGAACCAGAAATGGGTAACCGATGTCACAGAATTCAGTTTGTTCGGGCAGAAGCTTTACCTGTCACCGATTCTTGATCTGTGCAGCAGGGACATTGTCAGCTATTCGATTTCGGATCGGCCGGTGCTTTCCATGGTGACGGAAATGTTGGACAAGGCTTTTTCAAGGGTTCCGGACGGGACAAAACTCATTCTGCATTCCGACCAGGGCTGGCAGTATCAGCACAAACAGTATCAGCGGATGTTGAAAGCGAAGGGCATCCGGCAGAGCATGAGCCGCAAGGGCAACTGTCTTGACAACGCCGTAATTGAAAACTTCTTCGGCATACTCGAAAGCGAACTGCTGTATTTGCAGGAGTTTGAGTCAATGGAGCACTTCAAAGCAGAGCTAATCGAGTATCTGGACTACTACAACAACCGCCGCAGCAAGGCAAAACTAAAGGGCTTGCCTCCTGCGATTCACAGACTGCAAGCCCTCTCGGCTGCTTGATTTAAAATATTTGTCTAACTTTTTGGAGTCACTTCAAACTTCCGGCGGGCACTTTTTGATGCTTTTATGTCGGTATAATTGAGCGGTTATTTTGCGATGATTCTGTCTCCGCCGTAAACTTCGGCATACTGTGCGGCGTTACCGCCGCAGCCGCCGCTGATGTAATCGGTCAGAGCGGTATAATCGTCGATAAACTCGTCCAGCAGAATTTCGTTGTCGGCGAACATCGTATAGCCGTCGCCGCAGCTTTTCAGGGTATAGTTGGTGCCGACGAGCGTATATTCCTTTGCGGGGTCAAGCTGCTCATCGCCGATCATCACGCTGACGACGCGGCGCGCTCCGGAGATGCCGGTAAACATACCGTTTTCATCGGTTATAACGGTTGACGGGACGTTGGGATCGTAGGTAAAAGTAAGTCCGGACACCTGTAGAAAACCGCCGAATTCCGCCGGGACTTTGCTGACGCCGTATTCAAGCGCGTCCAGAATCTCCTGACCGGTCACAATGATTTTGCACAGTTTATTCCCGAACGGCTGAACCGCGAGAATATCGCCGTAGGTCACGTCGCCCGCGTTTAGAGCGGCGCGGATCCCGCCCCCGTTCGCAAAAGCCAAGTCTGCGTCTCCCGCCGCGCGGTAAGCGTCGGCGCACAGATCGCCGAGATTCGTCTCGGCGGTCCGGATGACACGTACACCGGTCGTCGGATCGATGATCTCTAAATTCGTATTAAGATGTGCGGCAACAGCGTTGAGAAGGGCATCCGATTCCTGCTTGATGCTGTCGATCAGCGCCGTAATTCCGGCGTCTTTTTCTTCGGTCACCGCAAGCGAAGTCTCGATGCTGCCGTCTGTTTTGACCGTCAAAACGCCGATATATTCCAGCTCGGTTCCGGTCGAGGACAGCGCGACTTCTTTGCCGTCCGCATTTTTCACGAGATCGCATTCGATTACCGAGTGCGAGTGTCCGTCAAGCACTGCGTCAATTCCCGTGGTGTGGGTGATCAGTTCGGTTGAGAGATAGGGAGAGGCGGATTCGTCGATACCGAGATGCGTCAGCGCAACGACATAATCTGCGTCGGCTTTTTTGGCGGATTCGACCGTGTTTTGAACGGCGGCCCAGAGTTTGCCGCCGTCCTCATCCTGCATAAAATTATAGATGTAATTGCCGTTTTCGTCCATGAAATATGTCGGGGCCGAGGACGTCAGGGTTTTCGGAGTCGAAACGCCGATAAATGCGATTTTTACGCCGGCGTATTCCACGACGGTATAGGGCTCAAAGACCGTTTCGCCGGTCGCGGAATCGACAAGATTGAGCGAGACAAACGGGAAATCCGCTTCTTTGGATAAAGCGACGAGGTTGTCCACTCCGTAGTCGAACTCGTGATTGCCGGGTACCATGGCCGCATAACCCAGCGCGTTCATGATACTGATAATATTCTCGCCTTTTGAAAACGCGCCGATCGGAGCGCCCTGGATTGCATCGCCGACATCGACGAGTATCGTTTCGATACCGGCGGACTCGAGTTCGGATCTGTATGCAGCGACACCCGCGTATCCGATCGCATCGTCGACGGCACAGTGTACGTCGTTCGTGAAGAGCACGGCGATTTCTCTGTTTGGGAGTTCGGGTCCGGAGGAACAGCCGGAGAACAGGAGTGGCAAGAGGAGAAGACAGAACAGCGTGGAAAAAATGCGTTTTTTCATATGGTTATATCCCCAATCATGAATAATTTTGTATTCGCTTGTTTTTCGGATTATCCGATGCCGTCAAGCGGCTTTCCGAAAACTTCGGTATAGGTAAGCTTGCCGTTGATGCGGTCGGAACGCATTAAGGAGATGCGGCTGACCGTCATAGCGGCGGGCGAGACGTCCAATTTGATGTTCTTTTCGCGCAATTCCCGGGCTAAGGTGATATGCGCCCGAAACGGTTTCGGGTCAATATCGAAATTTCGTTTGGTGAGTTCGGCGCGCACCGAAGCTGCAAGTGTGTTTAGCGCTGGGTTTTTGTCGATACCCGCCCACCAGAGGTCGCCGAACTTCCCCGCCCCGCCGACGGTCAGCTCGAACGGTGCGCTTTGAACGGCGGAGAGTGCGTTTTTGGCCTCGGAGATGCGGTCACTCTCGCCGATGAAAACCAAAGTCAGATGCAGGTTTTCGGGGCGTGTGAAATTGCCCGCGCTTTGACGGCGCAGGTCTTCAATGGCAGAGAGCAAAACGGTTTTGATCTCCGGGGAAAAATGGACGGCGACAAATAGGCGCATATTGGGCTCCTTTCGAAAATGTTCAATTGTCATTGCGAGGGGCTTCAGCCCCACGGCAATCCAGACCGGGATGGGGAATCGGAAACTTCGTTTCTGAATTGCTCGTTCAGGCGTGAGGCTGTACCTCGCGCTTTTCCTCTGCAAAGACGGAAACAGGAAACAAGGTGCGCCCCTGCAGAGAAACACCAAGGTTGGAAGCGTGGATGATTCGGCGAACGGTTCGCGGATTTTAGTGCGTATATTGTGAGCGGGCATTGCTCGCCGGAGCGCCGGGTCGTCGCTCCCCACAACAATGGCGGGTCGTCATGCCGCCTATCAGGGCGGCTTTGATGCCGACCCCTACAGGATCGGGCGTTTTCGGTAAGGGACGCCGTGGTATTCTTTTTTATCGCGGGCAAGATCAATGAGCAACAGCGCGAACAGCAAAACAGATAAGGCGAAGACGGCGTATTCGAAAATTTGAGGCGAAATCTCCGCGAGCTTGCCGACTGCGGGCATTACAAGCGATACGGGCAGCCGTAAAAGCGAGAAAATAACAAAGCGTACGGGATAGTTTTGCTCTTTTGAATCGGAAAAAAGCTGATTTACCAAAAAAACACTGGACATCGTGGTGGTATTTGAAAGCACTATTACGACAGAATAAGCTTTGAAGGGCAGTAATATCGCAAACAGCGGCAGCAGCACATAGAATCCGGCTAAAACGGTTAAAACGGCGCGATTTCCCCAACGTTTGGCCGCGAATCCCAAAGCGAAGAATCCCACGGCCTTGACGATCATCGATACGGTGACGGCGCTTTGATACAGATTCGTCATGGTCTCGAAATCGGTTTCGTAGCCGATACTGACATACAGGCCGCGTGAGATCCAAATCACCACGAAAAGCAGGGCATAAAATGAAAACAGAAAGGCCTTTTTGGTTTTAAAAGCGGATTTCAACTCGCCGAAGTACTGTTTGGAGGCGATCGGCGTATCCGAGGCTTGGGGCGTGCTGTCCTTGACTTTGGAGAAGTTGTAGATGGCCAGAATCGCAGCGATCAGGACAGCTGAGATTCCGAAAATAATCAGATAAGTGTGCTGTCCGCTCATACCGCCGTCGTTGATCATCAGCTTCATGGCATAAGTCAACGCCGCCGACAGCACGAATGCCGCCGCAATCTGGATCGGACTGAAGACGGTAAATGCAGAAGAAGGGATATTGGCTTTGGTCAGCGCTGCGGAACCGGTACAGGCCAGACCTGAATAAAAAAGGCCGTAGATAAAGATCAGCGCATTGAGCAGCCAGGCGCCGGTGACATTAAAGCAAAACGCCGTGACGGCCGCAGAACCGAGTACAGCCATGAAAACGCCGAGAAACCCTAACAAAAGCGTCTTTTTGGCGGAATTGAGTTTTGCGATCAAAAAAGGTCCCGCCAAAGCCGCCAGCGAAGAGACCGACACGGCCGTGCTTTGAAACCCGACGATTTCGCTGTTGCCGCCCATCTGCATGGCCAATGAACCTGACAGCGTTGAGTCAAACGCCAGCAGCGCGGGTGAGAGCAAAACCCCGGCAAAGAAAAAGGGTGCAAGGATTTTGAACAGGGGATTTTGCCGCAGGGCGCGTTTTGGAAGTCGCATTTGTACCCTTCCTCCCGTAATATTACGAAAATTATAACAGGGCGGCGAAAAATGTCAAGAAAAACAGCTTGACAATCTATTGGGGGAGGTGTAAGATTAATCATGCGCGAGACAGAATTGAAATTTGTCCGACTCGAACTTCCACGGCTGTGGTCTGAATTCGTGTTTTCGCGTGAATTTTGGTATTATGCGGCGAGGCATGAACCGCATTATATAGATTAAATTTGTATCGTTGTATCCCAACGCGAAAGGATCATAGAAAATGAATCAGGAAAAAAAGAACAATACCGGTGCGCCGGTAATTCATGACACGCTCGCGGGCGCGCAGTTCGAGCGTGAGAATACCGGTTTGTCTGCACAGCCGCCCAAGCGCAGAGGCAGACCCCCCAAAAACCGCAAGCCCGAAGAAACCGTGAAAGAGGCGCCGCGTCCGGCACCCGCCGCACCCGTTCCCGAGGAGGAAGAGGAGATTCACCCCAAGTTTTCGCATCCCTCATCCGAACGGGACGTCCGACAGTCGGTCGGCCAGAACAAAATTAAAAAGTATTCCAGAAGCCAATTTAAATACGAACGGGATCCTGAGGCGGCTTCGGTTCGTATTATTCCGCTGGGCGGTCTCGAAGAAATCGGCAAAAATATGACGATTATCGAGTACGGCGACGAGGCCATTATGGTCGACTGCGGACAGGCGTTCCCCAATGATGACGAACTGTTCGGCGTGGACGTCGTGATCCCGGATATGACCTATGTCGAACAAATTAAAGACAAACTGCGCGGCGTGGTCATCACCCACGGGCATGAGGACCATATCGGCTGTCTGCCGTATCTACTCAAAGATTATGCGGTGCCGGTCTTCGGCACCAAACTGGCGATCGGGCTGGTCAACGGCAAGATGCGTGAACACAATATTCCGGAGCGTTCCCGGTTGTTTGGCGTAATTTCACCGGGCGACGTTGTGAGTTTCGGACAGATTTCGGTCGAATTTATCGCCTCGAATCACTCCATTCCCGACGCGGTGATGATGGCCATTTATACGCCGGCGGGTATTATTCTTCACACCGGTGACTTTAAAATCGATCTGAGCCCGATTATCGGCCCCATGATCGATCTGCCGCGCATCTCCGAACTGGGTAAAATGGGCGTTATGCTGCTGATGGCCGACTCGACCAATTCCGAACGTCCCGGCTACACCGCCTCGGAGCGCACCGTCGGCCAATCGTTTGACGGGCTGTTTGAGCGCGCGGAAAAAAAGCGCATTATGATCGCGACGTTCGCATCAAACATTCACCGCATTCAGCAGATTGTCGACAAGGCGGTGGCATTCGGAAGAAAGGTCGCCGTCAGCGGGCGAAGTATGCTGAACACTTTTGCCATCGCGACCGAACTCGGGTATCTGAAAATTCCCGAAGGTCTTGTAATTGATATCGAAGAAATCAACAACTATCTGCCTGAGCAACTGGTTTTGATCACCACCGGCAGCCAGGGTGAACCGATGTCGGCGCTGTCGCGTATGGCATTTTCGGATCACCGCAAGGTTGAGGTCGGGTCGGGAGACTTCATCATCATTTCGGCCACCCCGATTCCCGGCAACGAGCGGATGGTCACCAAGATCGTCAACCGGCTTTTGAAACTCGGGGCCGACGTGATTTATGAGCGTATGTACGACGTGCACGTCTCCGGCCATGCTTGTCAGGAAGAGCAGAAACTGGTGATATCTCTGGCCAAACCGACTTATTTTATGCCGGTGCACGGGGAATATAAACACCTGAAACGTCATTCCGAAACGGCGGAGTCGCTCGGCATCCCGCGTAAAAATATTCTGATCGGCGAAAACGGCGCCATCATCGAGGTCGGCCAAAACGGCATCTCGATCGTGGGCAGCGTCCCGGCCGGCAGAGTGTATGTCGACGGCCTCGGCGTCGGCGACGTCGGATCGGTTGTGCTGCGTGACCGCAGACTGCTGTCGCAGGACGGCATCTTGACGGTGGCGGCTGTAATTGATATAATGAATCCGCGGCTGGTCGTGGGTCCCGAGATCACTTCAAGGGGTTTTGTCTTTATCAAAGAATCCGAACAGCTGCTCGAGACGCTGCGCGTTGAGACGGTTCGCATTATCGAGGAACTGGTCAAGCGCGACGTCAACGATATCAATATCTACCGCAATGAGATTAAAGAGGCGCTGTCCAAGCGTATTTATTTCACGATGAAGCGCAGTCCGATCGTGGTGCCGATTATCATGGCGATGACGATATAAGAAGAGGGGGTGTCCGGTTGGAGATCACAGGCTGCAACAAGGAGTCGTTTTTCTTGTTGAAACAACTGATTCTCGAATCCGACTCGGTGATCGTCAGCGGACACAAGAACTCCGATTTCGACACACTCGGCTCCGCCTACGGGGTGCTTTGTATGGTGCGGGAACTCGGAAAAACCGCCTTTATCGTTATAAACGAGGAGACAAGCCTTTCAACGCCGCTGATCGATCGGATAAGAGCCGATGAATCCGAGGGTATTTTTATCGAACCGGAACGGGCCCGGGAAATTGCAAAAGCCAATGTTCTTTCAATTATTACCGATACCAACAGGACTTCGCTGCTCGAGTGTCCGTTTTTGTTCGACGTCTGCGATCGGTCGGTCATCCTTGACCACCATCAGCTGCGCAGCGATCTGACCGATTTTCCCGGACTCTTTATCCATAATGAACGTGCTTCCTCGACCTGTGAAATGGCCGCGGAGCTGATATCTTATTCCGAGATGACCCCGTCTTCGGTGCTTTGCGAGGCGCTGGCTGCGGGGATTATGCTCGATACTCGCGGATTTACGCAGAAAATCACCCCAAAGACCTTTTTCGTGTCCGGTTCGCTGTTTGCGATGGGGGCGGATATTTCCGATACCCGCAATTTGTTCGACTGCAGTTTGGAACATTACCGTGAACGCACCAAATTGGTGCTCTCTGCACGGATGCTCGGGGACTGCGCCATCGCGGTCGCGGGCAAAAACCAGCCCCGTATCCGCGTTTTGGCGCCTCAGGCGGCCAACGAACTGTTGACGATTCAAGGGGTGAAAGCCTCGTTTGTCATTTATCGCGCAGAAGGCGAGACCTGTATCTCGGCACGGTCGGACGGGCGGTTTGACGTCGCGGCGATCATGGAACAGATGGGCGGCGGCGGAAATATCACCATGGCGGCCGCACAGCTGGCGGGTATCAGCAGATATGCCGCGCTCAAGCGTCTTGAACGGGTACTCAAATCTTATACCGATGTCGGAAAGGACATAACGTTTGAAGACGAACCTTCAAATGAAGACGATTCTTCAAATTGACCGCGCGTGAAAAAGGAACAGCGTTTGGTTCTTTTGGCTTCACAAACGGATCAAATCTCTTAAAATCTGCGAAAGGATGCACATTACTATGAAAGTATTACTTAAAGTGGACGTTAAGAGCGTCGGGAAAGCGGGCGAGATCATCAATGCCAAAGATGGTTATGCACGCAATTTTTTGATTCCGAGAGGGATGGCCGTGGAGGCCACAACCGAAATTTTGAATGAGGTCGCCGCAAAGACGGCGTCGCTGGAACACCACGCAAAAGAGCTGCGCCAGGCCGCCGTTGAGAACGGGCAGAAGCTGGACGGCACGACGGTTGAGATCCAGGCGCGCGGCGGCACGAATAAACTCTTCGGCGCGGTGACGTCCTCTGAGGTCGCACAGGCGATTATGGCGGAGACCGGTATTGAAGTCGATAAAAAGCGCATTACGATTCCCGAGATTAAGACCTACGGAGACTATGCCGCCTGCATCAAACTGCACCCCGAGGTGACGGTGAACGTCAACCTCAAGGTGACCAAACAGTCTGAAGGCGACAAGTAATCCGGAGAAATAAATCCACCATCTGAAAAGAAAGGACGACGGATTCATGAGCCCCGCGGAGTATTCTGCATCTGCGTCAGCGTTTGACATCGTACCGGGTATGCCCTACAGCATCGAGGCCGAACAGGCGGTGCTGGGCAGTGCCCTGCTGGACGACGGTTGTCTGACGTCCGTGCTGGAACGGCTGCGCGAGGAGCATTTTTATTATCCGCTGCACCGCAAGATCTACACCGAGATTAAAGACGCCTTCGAGACCTCCAAAAAGCCCGACTTTATCATTGTTCTGAACGCGCTGTCGGGCGAGACCGATATGGCCAACGAGGAATTGAAAGAGTACTTATTAAAAATCTGCGGCATCGTCCCGACCCTGTCCAACGTGACGGCTTATATTAAGATTGTTCTCGATAAATATTACATGCGCACGCTGTATGCGGCGTCCAAAGACACCATCGACAGCATCTCTTCGGGCACCGAAGAGGCCGATTTTGTCCTTGAACGCGCCGAGCAGCGCATTTATGACATCCGGCAGGGCCGCGACTATAAGGGGCTTGTGCCGGTCAAGAGCATTTTGGGCGATGTCTTCGACGAGATTGACGAACGCGCCAAGCTGAAAAAGAACATCCGCGGTATCTCGACGGGCTACGGCGATCTCGACCGGGCGCTGTCGGGGTTGAATAAATCGGACATGGTCGTTTTGGCGGCCCGCCCCGGCGTGGGCAAATCGGCGTTTGCCGTGAACATCGGCCAAAACGTCGCCGCTTCCGGAGAGGGCGCGGTCTGCGTGTTTTCGCTCGAGATGAGCAAGGAGCAGATTGTACAGCGCATGCTGGCAGCCGAGGCCAATCTGTCGCTCTCCTCCATTCTGACCGGTCAGCTCAACGGCGACGAGTGGACAAGCTTTGCCGCTGCTGCGGGCACGCTGGCGAAAATGCCGTTTTTTATCGACGATACCGCCGGTATCACGATCAGCGAAATCAAAGCCCGTTTGCGCCGGATTCCGAATCTGTCGCTCGTGATTATCGACTATCTGCAGTTGATGCAGAGCGGACGGCGCATTGATAACCGTGTGGTCGAGGTCAGTGAGATGACCCGTGCCACCAAGATTATGGCCAAGGAACTTAACGTTCCGGTCATTTTGATCTCGCAGTTATCGCGCGGCACCGAACAGCGCGGTGCAAAGAACCGCCGCCCCATGCTGTCGGACCTGCGCGAATCGGGTTCAATCGAGCAGGACGCCGACGTGGTTTTGTTTTTATACCGCGAGGACTATTACGAAAAGCTGGCCGAGACCGGTAACCAGGCGGAGTGCATCATTGAAAAAAACCGCCACGGTCCGACGAGTACGATTATGCTGCATTATCAGCGGGCTTCGACCAAGTTTGTGTCAGCGGCATTCGAAGGGCCCCCACCGGAACAATGATTCAAAAGATCGCAGCGTTTATTGAAAAGAACGGTCTTTTTGACCAATATGATCGTTTTCTGGTCGCTTTTTCCGGCGGTGCGGATTCTTCCGTGCTGCTGGATTTTGTTTGCCGGTACGTTTCGGAACACGGCGGCATCGTACGGGCGGCCCATTTTAACCATGGTTTACGCGGCGACGAGGCCCGTCGGGACGCGGAATTCTGCCGTGCCGTCTGCCGCAGAAAAAACGTCGGCTTTACCCTCGGCGAAGGCGATACGCGTCCCTTTGCGAAAGAAAAAGGGCTTTCGCTGGAAGCGGCGGCAAGAGAATTGCGCTATGCGTTTTTAGCCGAAGAAGCCGAAAAGGACGGCTCGTTGATCTTGACCGCGCACAACAGCGACGATAATCTGGAGACCATGCTGTTTAATATCACCAGGGGCAGCGGACTGAAGGGTGCAGGCGGGATTCCGCCGCGCCGCAGCAACATTGCAAGGCCTCTGCTTTGCTGTACGCGTGCAGAGATTTTGAATTACTGCAAAGAAAACGGCATTCCGTTTGTCACCGACAGCACCAATCTGACCGACGACTGCTCACGCAACGTCATCCGTCACAAGATTCTGCCGGTGTTGACCTCCTTGAATCCGGCGGCGATCGAATGCGCCGCGAGAACGGCGCAGCTTTTGCGGGAGGATGAGGAATACCTCTCGGCGGCGGCAGAGGCGCTTCTGGAAGAAGCGCAGAGCCAGGCCGGCTTGAGCTGTGCGGTTTTGGCGGCTGCGGGCGCACCGATTCGTACCCGTGCCATTGCGATGTGGTTTGCGCAAAAAGACGTGACGCCGACCTATAAGGATATCACCGAGGCCGAACGGCTGATCAAAGCCGGCGGGGGCCACAGGACGCTCTGCGGTATCCGTTTAAATGCCTGCAAAGGACTGCTGACATCGGGGGATGAGATGCGTGAAATAAGCCCTGTTGCGCTGGAGGTCGGTGAGAATTGGGTCGAGGGACGCAGAATCACCCTGAAAATCTGCCAAAACCCAGAGAAAAACAACAAATTGCACTTTATTTCTTCACTGAATTGTGATAAAATAACAGGACAGCTCGTTGCCCGAAGCCGGCAGCCGGGGGATTATTTTCACTCGGGCGGCGTCGGGAAGCCGCTGAAAAAGTGGTATAACGAGTATGGAGTTCCGATCTCGATGCGAAACCGACTGATCGTCATTGCCGACGACAGCGGGCCGGTATTCGTAGAGCGTTTCGGCGCGGACGAGCGGTTTGCTGCTGTTACCGGACGCGCGGCATTAGATATCGAAATCGGTTGAAGGGAGAACGCCTCTTGAAAAACGATATTAAGAACATCCTTCTCAGCGAGGAACAGATCTCAAAACGGGTCGCCGACTTAGGCGCTCAGATCAGCGAGGAATACCGCGGAAAGAATCTGCTGCTGGTCAGTGTGCTCAAAGGTTCCGTTGTGTTTATGGCCGACCTGATGCGCAGCATCGACATCCCCTGCTCCATCGATTTTATGTGCGTATCCAGCTACGGTTCCGGGGTCAAAACCTCCGGCGTCGTCAAGATCGTCAAGGATTTGAATCTTGAACTCAAGAATTTCGATCTGTTGATCGTCGAGGACATTCTCGACAGCGGGATGACGCTCTCGTATCTCAAAAAGACGCTCGCCCTGCGCGGGCCTAAGACCATTAAGATCTGCACGCTGCTGGACAAGCCCGAACGCAGACAGGCCGACATCAAGGCGGATTACGTCGGCTTTGCCGTACCGGATGAATTCGTCGTCGGCTACGGGTTGGATTTTGATGAGAAATACCGCAATCTGCCCTATATCGGAGTGTTGAAACCTTCGGTATACGAGAAGTGACCGTAAAACGGGTTTCATAGAAATCATTTCTCGGAGAAATACTATCTTTACTCGGCTTTGCCGGAAAGGCATGGAAAAACAATGACAAAATTTAAACGAATCCTGGTTTACGGGTTGGTTTGCATCGGGATTCTGCTGATGATTTCCTGGATGATCAACGGACTCGGAATTGAAGAGAAAAACACTTATTCGCAGATACTCAATTATTTTCAAGACGATCAAGTCGCCTCGCATACCCTTGACTTCGGAACCGGCGAATTGAAAATTGTTCTCAAGAGCGATCCCGAAAACGAGATTACCTACAAGGTTGCAAGCATTACCCTGTTCTTGGAGGATACCGCACAATACAGAGCTGATGCGGTCGAATATAACGCCACGACAGAGGGCTTGAAAAACCCGATCGAGTTCGATTATACGCCTGCCGCTCAGACCGCATGGTGGGTGGCGATGATTCCGTATGTGCTGCTGTTCGGCGCGATGTTCGCGTTCTATTACTTTATGATGCGCCAACAGGGCGGCGACGGTCGGAAGATCGCCAACTTCGGCAAGGCCAGATATAAGACCGCTTCCGACGAAAAGCGTAAGGTCACCTTTGACGACGTTGCGGGGGAGGACGAGGAAAAAGAGGAACTGACCGAGGTGGTCGAATTCCTCAAGAACCCCGGCCAATATACCGCACTCGGCGCAAGAGTGCCCAAGGGCGTTTTGCTCGTGGGGCCTCCGGGTACCGGTAAAACCCTGCTTGCCAGAGCTGTCGCAGGTGAGGCTGGCGTGCAGTTCTTCGCCGTGTCCGGTTCCGACTTCGTTGAGATGTATGTCGGTATGGGCGCGTCGCGTGTGCGTGATTTATTCGAGCAGGCCAAGAAAAACCTGCCCTGCATTATCTTTATCGATGAGATTGACGCGGTCGGCAGACGCAGAGGCGCGGGTCTCGGCGGCGGCCATGATGAGCGCGAACAGACCTTGAACCAGATTCTCGTCGAGATGGACGGTTTCGGCATCAACGAGGGCGTCGTGATTATTGCGGCGACCAACCGCCCGGACGTTTTGGACCCGGCGCTGCTGCGTGCGGGGCGTTTTGACCGCCAGATCGTGGTCAGCATGCCCGATATGGTGGGCCGTGAGGCGGTGCTGAAGGTGCATGCCAAGAACAAGCCGCTTGCACCCGACGTCAATCTTGAAAATATCGCAAAGACGACGGTCGGCTTCTCGCCCGCCGATCTCGAAAATATCCTGAACGAGTCGGCGCTGCTGGCCGCCCGCAGAAAGCACAAGGCCATCACCAATGACGACATCGAGGACGCCAAGAATAAGGTCATGATGGGCCCCGAGAAACGCAGCCGCAAGGTCACCGACAAGGACCGCAAGCTGACCGCATATCACGAGGGCGGCCATGCGATCGTCAGTTATTTTCTGCCCAACCAAGATCCTGTGCATGAAATTTCGATTATTCCGCGCGGAATGGCCGGCGGTTATACGATGTATCTGCCGACTGAAGACAAGAGCTTTGTCACTAAAAACGAGCTGTTGGAGGATGTGACCTCCATGCTCGGCGGACGTGTCGCCGAAGCGCTGATGCTCGACGATATCTCGACCGGCGCGTCCAACGACATCCAGCGCGCAACTCAGATCGCCCGTACGATGGTCACCAAATACGGATTCTCCGAAAAACTCGGCGCTGTCTGTTATGACTCGGGCGAAGAGGTCTTTTTGGGGCGTGACTTTACGCATACCCAGAATGTCTCAGAATCCGTTGCGGCTCAGATTGACGAGGAGATTCATAACATTATCAACAGTTGTTTTGCCCGCGCCAGAGAGATTTTGTCCGAACATACCGACATTCTCAACCGCGTGGCGGAACGGTTGCTGGCGGATGAGAAGATCTCCGGTGAGGATTTCCGCGCCATGTTTACGACACCCGCACCCGAACCCGGGCTCTGACAATAAAAATTTTCGAGGGCTGATGTTGTCATCAGCCCTCGCGGCATGTCTTGAACAGGATCGGGGATTCAGGTTTCCAACAGATCATCCAGGGATTTGGCGTAGAACGGCAGATATTTTTTTACGAAAAGTTCCGCTGCGGGCAGATGCAGATTCTTGATTGCCGCCAGCTGCGCTTGCTCGGCCGCCGCGAATTCGCGGTTGCCGAACGCCAATTCTTCGCGGCACTTGATCAGGCCCGAGAGCTTATCCGCCGCCTTGACGAGCTTCCATTCCAAACAATCGGGGTCAGGCGCTAAATACGGCGCATAGGCCGTACGGAGGTCGTCGGGCAGCGAATCCAAAAGCCGCTCGGACGCCGCATGTTCCACCGCCTTATAAGCATCCCGAATTTCAGGGTTGCGGTATTTGACAGGCGTCGGCAAGTCGCCTGTAAAGACCTCCTGCGCGTCATGATAAGCCGCATACAACACCGCCTTTTTTACGTCGGCCGTGCCGATGGCGGATTCGGTATCGAACGTATTATGGATTTCGGCCAGCGCGTGGGTGATGTAGACGGTCTCGAGCGAGTGCTCACAGAGGTTTTCGGTGCGCGTGCCGCGCATCAGCCCCCAGCGCCCGATGTATTTCATACGGGATAACAGTGCGAAAAATCTGCCTTTTTCCATGGTGAATGCCCCCTTGTTTGAAATGATTATAACATGGAAGAAGATGAGATGTCCAGCCGGCATGATGCCGGCGGGCGGATGATATCCGCCCCTACGGTTGGAAACCCATAAATATATATAAAACCGGAAGGATTGAAAACACATGCTGCAATATGAGGAAATACTGTTATTTATGCGGGACAAGAAACCCGAACTGAACGAATACCTTGAGGCGGTCCGTTATGAAAAACTCAAAGCGGAGCTTGCCGACTTGGAACAGGAGACCCACGACGAGAAATACTGGAGCGACGTGGCCGGATTACAGGTGCTGATGAAAAAAATCGGCGCGATTAGAGCTAAAATCACCATCTGCGAAAAGCTGAAAACCGACTATGACGACTGCGTGGCGCTGGCACAGATCTGCAACGAGACTGAGGACCTCTCCATGCTCGATGAGGTCAAGGAAGCCGTTGAGGCGTTCGAAAAACAGTTGGATGAGAAAAAGCTGACGCTGCTGCTGTCGGGCAAATACGACGACTGCAATGCCATTGTGACCTTTCACCCCGGTGCCGGCGGCACCGAGTCCAACGACTGGGCACAGATGCTGTACCGTATGTATACCCGTTGGACAGAGCGCAGCGGGTATAAATATCAAATTCTCGATTATCAGGACGGCGACGAGGCCGGCATCAAGAGCGCTTCGATTTTAATTACCGGCGAGAATGTCTACGGCTATTTGAAATCCGAATCCGGCGTTCACCGGCTGGTGCGCTGCTCGCCGTTCGACGCCTCCGGCAGAAGACATACCTCTTTTGCGGCGGTTGAGGTTACGCCGGAAATCGACGACAACATCGACATACAGATTCGGGACGAGGATTTGAGAGTGGATACGTACAGAAGCAGCGGCGCAGGCGGACAGCACGTCAACAAGACCTCGTCGGCGATCCGTATCACGCACCTTCCGACCGGCGTCGTCGTCGCCTGCCAAAATGAGCGCAGTCAGCATCAAAACCGTGAAACCGCTATGAAAATGCTGCGTTCCAAACTGGCTGACATCGCCGAAAAACAACACCTCGAGAACATCAACGACATCAAGGGGGTGCAGAAGGAGATTGCCTGGGGCAGCCAGATCCGTTCCTATGTCTTTATGCCCTATACGCTGGTCAAGGATCACCGCACCGATTACGAAATGGGCAACATCAACGCGGTGATGGACGGCGACCTCGACGGCTTTATCACCGCTTATCTGAAAATGAAGGTCAATCAGGATTAAATTCTATATTTAGGAATATTTCGAATTAACAGTGAGCAGTTAAAAGTGTACAGTGATAAGTAAATTAACAATGCAGTATCGTAGAGATTGTATTATGAGTTTCCGGATATGTCACTGTTCACTGTGAACTGTCAACTGCTCACTGAGAAGCTTTCATTATACCCATTTGAAAGTGGGATCAAAGATAAAACCCTTGTTAATCCGCATAAATTGTACTATAATATATCCGGAACAAAAGTTCGTTTCCGAATTTTATAAAGATAATCAAAATTAAGGGAGAGAAGACAATGTTTACAAAGGACATCGGCATCGACCTGGGCACTGCCAACACGCTGGTACACGTCAAGGGCAAGGGCATTGTGCTGCGTGAACCGTCGGTCATCGCGCTTGATGTGCGCACCGACGAGGTCAAAGCGGTCGGTACCGCGGCAAAAGAGATGATCGGCCGGACCCCCGGTTCCATAGAGGCGATTCGCCCGCTCAAAGGCGGCGTTATCGCCGATTTCGACGTCACAGCGAGCATGCTGCAGCATTTTATCCGCGCCGTCTCGGGCAGCGGATTCTGGAGCCGTCCGCGCGTGATGGTCTGCGTGCCCTCCGGCGTTACCGAAGTCGAGTGGCGCAGCGTGCATGAGGCCACCCTGAAAGCCGGAGCCAAAGAGGCCAAGGTGATTGAGGAGCCGATGGCGGCCGCAATCGGTGCGGGTCTGCCCATCGATGAGCCGATCGGCAGCATGGTCGTCGATATCGGCGGCGGCACGACAGAGGTTGCCGTGATCTCCCTGAACGGCATTGTCACCGCAAAATCGGTCCGCGTAGCCGGAGACGCTTTTGACGACGCCATTGTATCGTATATCAAGAAAAAGTATAATCTGCTGATCGGTGAACGCACCGCAGAGGACATCAAGATCAAGATCGGTTCGGCGTTTCCGGTTGAGGAGAGCGGCAGTTTGGACATCAAGGGCCGAAATCTGCTCGACGGATTGCCCAAGAATATTACGATTACCGCAGTCGAAGTACGTGAGGCGCTGGCCGACCCGCTGGCCGCCGTGCTTGAGACCATCCGCTCCACGCTGGAAGTCACTCCCCCCGAACTGGCCTCGGACATCATCGACAGCGGCATGATGCTGACCGGCGGCGGTGCGCTGCTGCGCGGCATTGATAAGTTTATCAACGTTGATACCGGTATCCCCGTGCATATCGCCGAGCGTCCGCTCGACTGCGTGGCCGAGGGCACCGGCAAGGCGCTGGAATATTACGAACATCTGTCCGATGCCCGCAGTTCGCGGATGCGCTAGTAAATCCGTTTTCGCCGTTTTGGAGAGTCATGGATGAAGGAGTTTTTTAAGGGAAGAGCATTTAAAATTCTGGTTGCGATCGTTGTGGTGCTGACCGGTCTTTTGATCGGCAACGCCGCAAGCGGTCGCAATCTCTCTTTGCCCTCCGACTGGCTCGGTAATCTGACCGCACCGTTCCAGGATTTTGCCTCGGCGGTTAAAGGCGGTTTCTCCGGACTCGGCGTCTATTTTTCCGATAAAACGGCCACCGAGGCCGAAAACGAAGCGCTTAAGGCGCAGGTCGCCCAATTACAGCAGCAATTGGCCGACTATGAGGAATTGCAGCGGGAGAACGAACAGCTCAAAGAGATTGTCGGCATCACCGAACAGCGGCAGGATCTGAAAATGATCGGTGCGACTGTGATCAGCGGCGACGGCGGTGAATATTACGGATCCTTCACCATCAATAAAGGCAGCCGGGACGGCATTCAGGAAAAGGATGCGGTGGTCACGACGGCCGGAGTTGTCGGATTTGTCAGCGAGGTATCGTATAATCACTGTACAGTCACGACCCTGCTCTCCCCCGACTGCAACGTCGGCGGATACGATATCGTCTCGGGCGATTTCGGTGTTTTGACCGGTGACAGTACATTGGCCGCACAGGGGCTGTTCAAGCTCGCTTACTTACCGAAGGGCAGCTTAATTGCGGTCGGGAATATTGTGGTGACCTCGGGACTGGGCGGCATCTATCCGCAGGGATTTGTCGCAGGGGTCGTACAGCGGGTTGTGGCCGACGATCAGGGACTGGCCATGGACGCGGTGCTGACGCCGTCAGCGGATTTTTCGAATCTGAAAGAGGTGCTGGTCGTGATCGACTTTGATCCGGAAGGTACGGTTACCGACTCCTCGGTGACTTCCGAAAACACTTCCTCCGGCACAGCTTCGAGGTGACAGAGTGGAACGGGAATTTTCAACGCGAACCGCGTTGTTTAAGTGGCTTTGGTACTGCGGGCTCGGGTTTTTATTCTTTTTGATTCAAAGCGCGGGGTTTTTTCCGCCCATCTTCGGGACGAGACCGAATTTTCTGCTCGTTTGGGCGCTGCTTGCCGCCATCTGCGAGGGGCCTTATAAAGGCGCGTATTTCGGGTTGGGGTGCGGTATCTTTTTTGATATCATCCACATGGGAACGGCGGGATATTTTCCGCTCGTGATGATGATTCTCTGCTTCTTCATCGGTGTTTTGATCCGTACCGTGATGCGCAACAACCTTGTGACCGCACTGTTGCTGGTGTCCTCGGCAATCGTATTAATTAAATTTTTTGAGTGGCTGCTGTTTGTGTGGCTCGCCGGTATCGACAGGACGACTTTTTCGCTTGTCACGCGTACCCTGCCCTCGATTTTGTATACCGCCGCATTTATCGTGCCGCTTTATTGGCTGGTTATTTGGATAAAAACTCGTTATGACCGTCTGAGTGATTAAATTTGAAAAACAGATTGTTTTTCAAAAGGAGTTTTATCCTTATGCGCCGACAGCAGGTGTAAATTCGGATTTGCCGAGTCGGATAAAACATCCGCTGATTTAAGAGGATTATCTTATGGGTAAGAAGACCGCAAACGCACGCATGATCATCATCATCGCCATTACGGTGGTGTTGTTTGCCGTGCTTGCGGGTCGGTTTGCACAATTCCAGATCGTCGAAACCGAGGCCATTGCCACCCAAGCCAAGCAGAGCGAGGAAAAGACCATCAGCGTCGAGGCCGCGCGCGGCGAGATCACCGACCGCTATGGGCGGGTTATCGCCGGCAACAGCATGAGCTATTCTGTCATCATCCGGCGGGGCAGTTTTCCGTCGGGCAGCGACGGTGAAAAGCGTATCGAGGTAATCTTATTGTTATGCGACCTGTTGGCTGAGAACGGCGAGACGCTTTCCGAGAGTTTACCGTTGAACAGCGATCCCGCAAATCCGCAGTTTTTATCGGATCGGGACGGCGATATCGCCGATTTAAAAGAACTTTTGGATAAACAGCCCTACGCTACGGCGCAGAACTGCTTTGATGCGTTGGTCGAACGGTATGGGTTGGAAGAACTCCCGGCGTCAGACGCGCGCAAGGTTATGGGCGTACGTTATGAGATGGAGATCGGAGCCTATTCCTCCTATAGACAAATTACGATTGCCAAGAACATATCGATGGCGACGATTACGGCGGTCAGGGAACAGAGCGAACTGCTGCCCGGCGTCTATATTGCCGCGGTGCCCGAGCGCACTTATTATATGCCCGATATCGCCGCGCACATCATCGGCTATACCGGCCCGATCTATGCCGAGGAGTATGCAGAACTCAAGGCGCAGGGTTATGCGCTGGATGACGAGGTCGGCAAAAGCGGTATCGAAAAGATGATGGAGAGTTATCTGCGCGGCACCGATGGGACGACCGTGACCAATTCCGACGATCCCGAGACTACGGTTACCAAGGCGACTGATCCGATCCCCGGAGCGACTGTTGTATTGACCATCGACAGTGATTTGCAGAAAGTGGCACAGGACGCGCTGGCTGAGACGATTCAAAACATCGCAGCAAAGGGAAATTATGAGGGTAATCAAGGCGCCGACGCCGATGCGGGCGCTGCGGTTGTGATTGAAGTCGATACCGGTGAAGTGCTGGCTGCGGCCAATTATCCCACCTACAGTTTGGACGATTTGCTGAACGATTATAATTCGGTGTTGAACGCCGAGAATCAACCGCTTTATAACCGTGCATTTCAGGGTACATATCCGCCCGGTTCGACTTATAAACCGTTGGTGGCTTTGGCCGCGCTTGAGACCGGCACCATCACGGTGAATACCAAGGTCACCTGTACGCATATCTACACTTATTATGAAGATTACCAGCCCAAATGCTTAGGCACGCACGGGCCGATTTCACTCGAACATGCACTGGCGGTTTCATGCAATTTCTATTTCTTCGAGGTCGGACGGCTGACCACGATACAAGTGATTGAAAATTACGCCAAGTCCTTCGGATTCGGAGAGAAGACCGGCATCGGTCTGCCCGAGAGCTCCGGTATCGTCGCGGGCATCACGTATCGCTCCTCCATCGGCGAGGTATGGGTACCGGGTGATACGCTGCAGGCCGCCATCGGGCAGAGCGATAATTTGTTCACACCCCTTCAGCTGGCCAACTATATCGCCACAATCTGCAGCGGCGGTATCCGGTATCAGCCGCGCATCGTCAAGCAGGTGGTTTCGAAAGACGGCACCGAGACGCTGGTCGCCGATGAGCCGGTGGTCGCCGGAACGGTGGAACTCGACCCGAAGAACATCAGTTCGGTGATGAAAGGCATGCTCAGCGTGACCCTAGATGGTACTGGCGCGGGGGTTTTCGGCGATTATCCGATTAAAGTCGGCGGCAAAACCGGTTCCGCAGAAGTCAGCAGCGGTTCTCCGAATGCGGTGTTCGTGGCTTTTGCACCGTATGACGATCCGCAGATTGCGGTGGCCATTGTGATTGAGCACGGCTGGCACGGCGGTGAGGCGGCCAACGTGGCCAAGGCAATTTTCGACGCGTATTTCTTTCCCGACGGCACCGAGGCGGCTGCCGACGTGGGCGAATTGGTGCGGTGAAAACGGCTGACGATGACTGGTGTAGGGGCGAACTGCGTTGGCCCGCTTCATGAGTGCGATCATTCCGGCGGTTACGGTATAAAAAAGCGCCCAAAAGGGCGCTAAATTTCTATTTCCCCGTCCGCTATGCGGGCGCCCCTCTATAGAGGGGAATTTTCAGCTATCCCGTTGCATAAATCACTGAGTGTGAAACTGCGGAGCGACGAGGGCGTCGCTCCCTACAGAGGGAAGCCTTCTACCACTGCGGGGACACATTTCCTTTGACCACCCCGGCACTTTGTGCCACCCCTCCATAGAGGGGAATAGGTGTTTTATGAATTTAGAAATTCAAAGAAACACTTTAGTGCAAACAAATTTTACGTAAAAACCATTTATTTCATACGCTCTGCCAATGCGGAGAGCTGGCCGCTGTCGGCGGAGAGAACCGCGAAAACCGCGTTATAGAGCAGTTCGGGGTTTTTGAGGAACTGCCGGCCCAGAGAAGCCGCCAGTTCGCCGCTGCCGACCGCCGCGCGTACCGACATCAGCATGCCGCCGTGATCCTTTATGTTGCAGACCAAACAGACGTTGTCGTCGACCGTTTCGATCGAGAACTCGTTTTCGGCCAGCATATCGGTCTTGTGTACCACCCGCATGCCGCGCCCCAAAATCCGGTCGCGGATCGAGACCGGCAGCGAGTCCTGCAGAATGTCGCAGCTTTTTGCGCCACGCGGGGTGATGGAAAAACTGCCGTCTTCCCCGCGTTCGACGTTGCCGTTTTGCTGCAGCAGGTCGAGCGCCTGGGAGAAGTCGAAATAGTTGACCAGCTCGCTGCCCGGCAGAATCTCGTCGAGCTGCGCCTTGGTCAGCGTCTGCGGGATGTGTTTGAGCAGATAGCAGATCAAAATCTGAATGCCCTCGAAGTCGATGATACCGCCGGGGGCGATGCCTTGCCGTTCCCGGATGCCGTCGTTGAGCTTATCAGCAGCGTCTTTTCGCATGATTTTACCCTCCTATCCTGCTAAAAGAAAAACCGTTTTATAATAATGTATGATCGAATTCTTACCGGATGACTTTGTCGAAGAAAACGTATCGCTCACGCTGGTTATAGACCCCAAGCACCATGCCGATGGAAATGAAACTGACCATGACAGAGGTCCCTCCCGAGGAGAAAAACGGCAATGTCACGCCGATGACCGGCACGAGTGACAGCGTCATGCCGACGTTGATGATGGTCTGGGTCAGGATGATCGCAAATACGCCGACGCAGATACTCTTGCCCGCAATGTCACGGGAGGATTTGGCCGCGTTTAAAATTCGCATCAGGATTGCAAAAACGAGAATCAACACGATCAGGCAGCCCAGAAAGCCGAATTCCTCCCCGAGCGCCGCGATGATGAAGTCGTTGCGCTGCTCCGGCACGAGAGAGGCTTGCGTGCGCGGACCCTGCAGCCACCCCGTGCCGAAAAAGCCGCCCGAGCCGATGGAGAATTTGCCCATGATCTGTTGATAGATATAGTCGTAGTCGGGGTCGAGTTCGGGGAAATAGACCGCTAAAATCCGCTTTTTCTGATAGGTTTTGAGCACATAGGTCCACAACAGCGGAACAGAGACCGCCGCTGCGCCGAACGCCATGGCGAAATATCGGAACTGCACTCCCGCCGAGAACGTGATGAATAAGAAGATAAACACGAAGATGATCATCGAACCCCAGTCGCGCTGGATCAGCACCAATCCGATGGGAACCACCGCATGTGCGACCAGACCCAGCACGCCTTTGGCCGTTTTGATCTTATCGCCCAGGGTTTGTATGTGCAGAGAGAGTGTATAGATGAACGCGAGTTTGAGCAGTTCGGAGGGCTGAAGCAGCAGACCACCGGGCAATTGGAGCCAGGCTTTGTTATCGGTTCCGGCGGGGGTATAGCCCCAGATATAGGTCAGCACCATCAGCAGAATACAAAGCGGGACATAGACCTTCCAGAGCTTTAATAATACCTCGTAGTCGATGAGCGAGACCAGAATCATTGCAAATAGGCCGATTCCGATGCCGAGACACTGGACGACCGCATGACGGGTGGAGGTGTTGTGGGTCGCGCTGTAGATCACCGCAACGCCGAAACCCGAGAGAGACAGGCACAGCAGGATCAGCGCTATATCCACTTTTTTGACGAATTCGGATATCGCCCTGCCGGCTTTGCCCATATTCATGTCGTCCTTTCGCTGGATTTGAGGTTTGGCTTGCAGTCACCTATTTATCAGAATTTTAGTAATTTATGATTTGCGTATTGTCACCGGCGACTCCACCGGCGATTATTTTAGATTGATTTTCAGTTCGTCGAGTTGTTTCAGATCGACCGGGGACGGGCAGCCGCTCATCAGCTCGGAGGCGTTCTGAACTTTGGGGAACGCCGTGACGTCACGCAGGGAATCTGCGCCGCAGAGAAGCATTGCCAGACGGTCGAGGCCGAGGCCCACGCCGCCGTGCGGCGGTGCGCCGTAGCGGTAAGCGTCGACCAAAAAGCCGAATTTGGACTGGATCTGCTCCGGAGTCAGACCCAGCAAACTGAACATGCGGTTTTGCAGCGCCGGATCGTTGATGCGGATCGAACCGGAGAGCAGTTCGATGCCGTTCAATACGAGGTCATAGGATTTGGCACGCACGGTTCCCGGATCGCTCTCAAGATAGGGCATACACTCCTCGAGCGGCATGGTAAAGGGGTGATGCATCGCGACCCACTCGCCGCTCTCTTCGTCGAATTCAAAAAACGGCATTTCGACGATCCAAACGAGTTCGTATCGGTCTTTCGGGATAATATCAAGCTGTTTTGCCACGATGTTGCGCAAAGAACCGAGCACCGACAGGACGGTTTTGTTTTTATCGGCGACGAACAACACCGTGTCGCCTTTTTCGCATCCGACGGCGGCAAGCAGCTTGGTTAGTTCGCCTTCGGCTAAAAATTTTCCGAAAGAACAGGTCGGCTCGTCTTCGCTCCAGCGGACATAGGCAAGCCCCTTTGCGCCGATGCCGCGCGCGGTTTCGGTGAGTTTATCGATCTCCTTGCGGGTGAGCGTCGAAACACTGTTCTTGGCGACGATGCAGCGCACGCTGCCACCGCTTTGTACTGCGCCGGAGAAAACCCCGAAACCACAGTCCTTGACCAATTCGCTGACATCCTGAATCTCCATGCCGAAACGCAGGTCGGGTTTGTCCGAGCCGAAGCGGTTCATCGCGTCGGCAAAGGTCAGGCGGCGGATCGGAAGCTCGATTTGGCGGTCGAGCATGCGCTCGAAAACCCGCTTCATATAGCCCTCGATCATCGCGAGAATATCGTCGACATCGACGAAGGACATCTCAAGGTCGATCTGGGTGAATTCGGGCTGGCGGTCGGCGCGCAAATCCTCGTCGCGGAAACAACGGGCTAACTGGATATAACGGTCAAAGCCGGAAAGCATCAGAAGCTGTTTATACAACTGCGGGGATTGGGGCAGCGCGTAGAAATTGCCCGGGTGGATGCGGGACGGCACGATATAGTCGCGCGCGCCCTCGGGGGTGGACTTGATCATCATCGGGGTCTCGATCTCGATAAAGCCGTTTTCGTAAAAGTATTCACGGGTGACTTGGGCAAGTTTATGGCGCGTAATGATGTTTTTTTGCAGCGGCGCACGGCGCAGGTCGAGATAACGGTAGCGCAGGCGCAGTTCTTCGTTGGCGTTGCAGTTGTCGATGATCTCGAACGGCGGGGTCTCGCTCTTTGTAAAGAGCTGCAGATCGGTCACGAAAACCTCGAGTTCGCCGGTTGGAATGTCGTAATTCTTGCTTTCGCGTTCGCGCACCGTTCCGGTTGCGCCGATGACGAATTCGCTGCGCAATGTAAACGCCAGATCGAAAATTTTGCGGTCGGTGGCGTCGTCGAAAGCCAGCTGAATGATGCCGGTGCGGTCGCGCAGGTCGACGAAAATCAGCCCGCCGAGGTTGCGCTGTCTGGCCACCCAGCCGCAGACCGACACGGTTTTGCCGAGGTCGGCTTTGGTGATTTCGGTGGCGTATTGAGTTCGTTTTATCATATAAATTTCTTCTTTCGTAATGATTTATTTCAGCGCTGCGATCAATCCGTCTTCGTTTTCGACGGTAAGTTCGCGGTCGTTTTTCATATCTTTGAGAACATATTTGCCGGTTTTCAGCTCGTCTTCGCCCAAAATCAAGGTGAAATCGAAACCCATCTTGTTGGCGTAACGCATCGAGGACTTCAAGCTGCGGGTCGAGAGTTCCGTCTGACAGGGGATTCCGGCGGATTTCACGGCGTCGGCCAGCCGCGCTGCGCGCGGCCTGGTCTCATCTCCGATCGGAATCATAAATAATCTGCCCGCGGCGGGTTTCGGGAAATCACAGCCGCATTTTTCGGCCAGTAGAACCATGCGTTCGATGCCCATGGCAAGGCCGAGTGCCGGAGTGGGTTGCCCGCCGAGTTCTTCGACAAGCCCGTCATAGCGTCCGCCGCCGCCGACCGCGTCCTGTGCGCCTAGTTGGTCGGTGACAAACTCAAACACGGGGCCGTTGTAATAGTCCAAACCGCGCACGATGCCGGTATCAAGTTCATACTTGACGCCGAGGTCGGTGAGTAAGGAACAGAGTGCGTCGAAATGCGTTTTGCAATCGTCGCAGAGGTAGTCGGTGATGACCGGCGCACCTTTGGCAACGGTTTTGCATTCGGGCGATTTGCAGTCCAGAATGCGCATCGGGTTTTTATAAAGCCGATCGTTGCAGGTCTCGCAGAGAGTGTCTTTATACTGTTCGAAATAAGCGACCAGCGCTTTTTTGTATTCGCCCCTGCACTGTTTGCAGCCGATGGAATTGAGTTTGGTGGTTACCGCGTCTGCGATGCCGATTTTTTTAAGTGCTTTGTTGACCAACACGATCAACTCGGCCTCGGCCAAGTAGGAATCCGCGCCGAAAATCTCGAAACCGACTTGATGGAATTCGCGCAGACGGCCCGCCTGCGGGCGGTTATAACGAAAACACGTTGTGAAATAAAACAATTTCTGCGGCAGTGCCTCTCCGGCAAGGCCGTTTTCCAAAAAGGCGCGCACGACGCCCGCCGTGCCCTCGGGGGCTAAAGTCAGCTCCTCGCCGCCTCGGTCGGTAAAGGTGTACATCTCCTTGCTGACGACGTCGGAGGTCTCGCCGGAACTGCGCGCAAACAGCGTTGTCTTTTCAAAAGTGGGAACGCGAATTTGGCCGAAGCCGGCAAGAAGGGCTTCGGTCGAAAAAATTTCTTCGATTTTGCGGAAAGCGGCCGACTGTTTGGGCAGCAAATCCGCCGTGCCGCGCGGTTTTTGAAATTTGATGGGCATTTGTTATATCATCCTTCTGTTTATGAAATAAAATTTAAAGTAACAGATTGATTACTTAAAAAGAACCACTCCGGCCTGCGGGCCACCCCTACATAAAGGGGAATAAGGATTTTGATGACGGGTTGAAAATCAATCGCGGTCAATTCTTGGGATTGACGATGTCACGCCAGTCGAGCCAGCCGTTGGCAAGACCGTGGATCAGCACCTCGGCGGTTGCGATATTGGTGGCCATCGGCACCGTATGGGCGTCACACAGGCGCATTAAATTGAGTTCGGCGCCGTTTACCCGCTGTTCGTTCGGGGTGCGGAAAAAGAGCAGCATGTCGATGCGGTCGCAGCTTACCAGCGCCGCGATTTGTTCTAGGCCGCCCTGAGAACCCGACATCAGCGATAATATTTTTAACCCCGCACCTTCGGAAACCAATTTCGCGGTTGCGGCTGTGGCACACAGGTCATGCTTGGCCAATATTCCTTTGTAAGCGGTGCAGAACTGCACCAAAAGTTCTTTTTTGTCGTTGTCGGCAATGAGCGCGATGTTCATCTTTGAACCTTTCTGCCTTTATTAAAGGCGCATCAATGGTACGTATTTGCCGCAGATTCGGGCGGCGATATTGTAAAACGACTGAACGCTGACAGCCGAACGCGGCAGCATCAGCACGCCTTTGCGTGAGAGTTTTGAAAATTCCGAGTCGAACGGGATGACGCCCAACAGCTGGCTGCCCACGGCGTCGACAAAATCATCGATGGAAGGGGCGATTTTTTTGCGTACCAGCCGTCTGTCGTATTTATTGAGCAGGAGGCGGCTTTTTTTGCCCATTTTTGCAATCAGCGCACCGGTTTTGGTCGCCGCCCGCAGCGCTGCGTCATCCGGCGTCGAGACGATGACAACTTCGTCCGCTGCCGTAACCGCGCTGTCGAATTCCCGTCCGAGTCCGGCGGGTGCGTCGATGATAATAAAATCAAATTGGCCCGCCATGATGCGGCAGAATCGCGAGATGTCTTCGCCGGTGCAGAATTTTTCGGGGGATAAGGCGACCGAAGCGGTGCTCAGGCCGGCCAGCCCGGGGCACGGGATCACCACATCCGAGACCTCACAGCGCTTTGCGACGGCGTCGCAGATGTCGAACAGCGCCGGTTTTTCCATACCGAGCATGATGTCCAACCCCGCAATGCCCTGATCCGCGTCGACCAACAGCACGCGTTTTCCGCGGCAGACGATGGAAGCGGCGACACAGGTGGCGACGGTGGATTTGCCCACCCCGCCCTTGCCCGAGCAGAAGGTCAGTATCTTTTGCATCTGACGACCGTCCTTTCGCCTTAAAGGTTTTACTCCTTAAAGTTATAAAGAGCCGTTTATAGGATAACATAAACAGCGGTTTTTTTCAAGCGAAACAAATCGCCGGGCGGGATTTGTATACCGTAGGGGCGGCCCCATGTGGCCGCCCGGGGAAATGGGGGGAATCAGTAATCATGAAAAGTAAAGAAGGAAGGTACTGCCGCGACGGGAACAAGACCGATCCCCATCGGGAATGACCACACAGATAACGAGTTGCGGGCGGCCACACGGGGCCTCCCCTACGGTTAATGTGTGTAGAATCAATCATTAAAATATTGCTCGGCGGGCGGATGATATCCGCCCCTACGGGAAATGACCACCCCGGCACTACGTGCCTGCCCCTAAGGCGTCGTAAACGACACCTTTCAGAGGGGAATAAGATTCGAAAACACGTGCTATCCGGCAGACGAGATGTAAATCCCTGATACATTAGGAACCGGCATCATTTTGATACAGATAACGAGTTGCGGGCGGCCACACGGGGCCGCCCCTACGGTTGATGTGTGCAGAATCAATCATTAAAGTATTGCTCGGCGGGCGGATGATATCCGCCCCTACGGGAAATGACCACCCCGGCACTACGTGCCTGCCCCTAAGGCGTCGTAAACGACACCTTTCAGAGGGGAATAAGATTCGAAAACACGTGCTATCCGGCAGACGAGATGTAAATCCCTGATACATTAGGAACCGGCATCATTTTGATACAGATAACGAGTTGCGGGCGGCCACACGGGGCCGCCCCTACGGTTGATGTGTGCAGAATCAATCATTAAAGTATTGCTCGGCGGGCGGATGATATCCGCCCCTACGGATGTGATACGGGCGATTACGAATCGCCCCTACAGATGAATCATCAAAGCACGTGTAGTTTGGATAACTCGTGATAGACGCGGGCGACCGGAAGGCCGACGATGTTGCTGTAATCGCCGGTGACTTTGCGCACGAATTTGACCGCAAGCCCCTGAATCGCATAGGCACCCGCCTTGTCCATATGCTCGCCGCTGGCAAGATAATCGTCTAACTCAGTATCGGTGATCGGGTACATCGTGACAGCGGTGCGTTCACAAAAGGTCTTTTTACGGGTTTTACCGTTTTCATTCACTAAAATGCAGACGCCGGTGAAAACTTCGTGCGTGCGGCCCGAGAGCTTTTTTAAAATTTCCCGTGCGTCTTCGTCATCTTGGGGTTTGCCGATTATTTCGCCGTCGATGACGACAATCGTGTCCGCGCCCAAGACGGCAAAGTCCTTTGCCCCGTCGTTTTTCAGGCCGTCAAACACCGCGTGCGCTTTATGCGACGACAGATCGAGCACGGTTTGAACCGGAGTGACAGCAGTTGTCTCTTCGGGGTCGTTGCAGGGTCGTACTTCAAATGCGATGTCGGCCAAAGTCAGCAATTCGCGCCTTCTCGGGGAACCCGAGGCCAGATAGAGTTTGGGGGGATATTGTTTCATTTGCTGCCTCCGAAGATAAAGTAAAGAGCAAAACGGGATCGGCAATTCGGTTCATTCCGGGGAACCCCGGGCCGGATGTTATGTGTGTTTTCAATGCTGAATAATCGGTTTTTTCGGCATTTCCTCAGAAATTATACCAAAAATGTGCCGGATTGACAAGGAAAAACAGCGCAAATAACAAATTTTCATAAATTGATTGACAGCGCCGAGAATTTCAGTAAAATAATGTTTAGCGAACGGGAAATGCGTTCGCTTTTTATGAAGGATTTAACAGCATGAGAAATATAAAAATTGTTATAAAAAATTCGGCTTTTTTCCGCGTGTTCAATCTGCATGAGGAAAAAGCGCGCGGCCGTTCCGCCATGATCGCTTCGGCGGTCATCGCCAGCATTGCCGCAAACCTCACCGGCGGCGTGTTTTATTCCGGATTCCTGGTCGGATACGGGATTAATCTCGTCAATATCGGCATTCTCTCGTTCGTGCCGTATATGGCGTCGCTGTTCTGTTTATTGTCGCCGCTCGTATTGGAGCGGTTTAAAAAGCGCAAGTGGGTATTGGCCGGAGGGCGTATTCTCTATTACACCATCAATATTCTGGGACTGACGCTGCTGCCCCAATTGGTGAAGGATCCGAGTTCCCGGATTATCGGTTTTGCCATAATCATTTTTTTGGCAAACGCCGTTAACAACATCTTTTCACAGGGCTATTCGGTGTGGCACCTCAATTTTTTGCCGGAGGACATCCGGGCGGATTATTTCAACCAGTCCAACATTATTAACAACATCATGACGGGCGCGGTGCTGATCGCCTCCTCGGCCATCACCGACGCGCTGCCCGCCGGCGGTCCCGAACAGCTGCGCATCATTGTCATCCTGCGTTTTATTGCCTATGCCATCGCCTTCTTTGACGTGTTGGTGCTGCTGCTGCCCAAGGAATACCCGTATCCGCAGACCGCACAGAAACTCAGTCCCGGAAAAGTTCTGACACTGCCTTTTAAAAATAAAAAATTCATGCTGACAATGTTGGTCATGTTCGCTTATACGTTTGCCGCCAACGTCTCGGCTCCGTTCATCAACGTGCATTTGATCGAAAACGTCAAGGTCAGCTATTCGCTGATCAACGGCATCAACGCCTCGTATTTCCTCGTATTTATTCTGTTCGGAAACATCGCCAAACGGCAGATCGCGCGTTGGTCTTGGTTCAAGACCTATGCGATCTGGGTGTTGATTCAGGCACCGACATATTTGTTGTATACTTTTGTACATAATGTCGACGGGAGTTTAAATTGGTTATTTATCACGGTTCGTTTGATGCAGCACGTCACGGGTCTGTTTATCACGCTGACCTATTCGAATTTCCCGTATATTAACCTTCCGGAGGCCGACCGAACGGCGTATATGTCGTTTTATGTGATTGCGGTGCATTCATCGGCGCTGCTGAGCATGCTGTTCGGCACCGGTTTTGTCAAACTGGTCGGGGATTTTTCGATCACCTTATTCGGGCTGGCGCTGAACAGCGTTCAGATGCTGTTGTTTATGACGTTTGTGCTGGAGGCCGGGGTCAGTCTGATGGTGTTTACTCTGCTGCCCAAGATCAATCCCGAGAACTGGAAAGAACCGCCCAAGATGCCGCGTGAGCGGATTATGCTGCCGTGGATGCGCAAGCGGATGATCGTCGAGGAGGAACAGAAGCAGAGCAGCTGAAAGGAGAAAAAATGGGGGAATCCGAATTTTTTTCACCGATCGAAACAAAACGACTGATGCTCAAAAACATCTCTGCCGACGACAGGGCGTTCATTTTAAAGCAATTTTCCGATGATTCCGTCAACCGGTATTTATATGACACCGAGCCGTTTTCCAATCTGGAAGAGGCCGATGAACTGATTGACTATTTCACGCAGCCCGAGCCCCGTACCCTGCACCGCTGGATTTTGGTCTTGAAGGACGGCGGCGAAAAGATCGGCACCTGCGGGTTTCACAACTGGGACAGACGCAATCAAAGAGCCGAGATCGGTTACGATTTGCAGCCGGATTTTTGGGGCAAAGGATATATGTCGGAAGCGCTGGAGGCGATTTTGGTGTTTGCCCGGGACCGGATGAAATTGAAACGGATTGACGCGCATATTTACCCCGAAAACCTCGGATCGGTCAGATTGGCGGAACGGCACGGGTTCCGGTTTTGCGGAGAGACCAAGGTTTATGTGTTCCGGGGGAAAGAGTATTTGCATCGGATTTATACGCTATATATGGAGTAAAAAAGTAAGGTTACAAAGATATAATAAGTGAAAATTTGCAACAGAAATGTAGTGATCTGAAAATTGATTGGATTCGGTCGTCATTGCGAGGGGCTTCAACCCCGCGGCAATTCGGATCGGTTGGGCTTCTGGATTGCTTCGTCAAAGCATGGGGCTCTGCCCCACGCTTTTTCTCGCAAAGACGAGTTAAAAAGATATCAGGGTTGCCGATGGCAGGTTCCGCAGATTTGCAAATAAAAACGGAGGATTCTCAAACGAGAACCCTTCGTTTTTTATCATTCGAATAGTGAGTTGGCGGGCGGATGATATCCGCCCCTACATTTTTGCACGCAGTTTGATTTTAATAAGAGTTTTCGGAGATTAGGAAGAATATTGCGCAAGAAATGTTCTTCCCGGTTTCGAAGGAGTTATTTGCAGTCGGGAAGAATATTGCGTAAGAAATATTCTTCTAAAGGAACTGCGTAAGCAGTTCCGATTTAGACGCCGCTGTAGGCGGCAAAACCGCCGTCGACCGGGACGACCACGCCGTTGACGAAGCCGGAGGCCCCGTTGTCGCACAGCCACAGCAAGGTACCGGTCAGGTCTTCCTGCTCGCCGAAGCGGTTCATCGGGGTGTGGGCCAGAATCTTCTTGGAGCGCGCCGTGGGGTTGCCCTCGGCATCGAACAGGAGATTATAATTTTGATTCGTCACAAAGAAGCCCGGGGCAATGGCGTTGACCCGGATGCCGACCGGTGCGAAATGCACCGCCAGCCACGCCGTGAAATTCGAGACCGCCGCTTTGGCCGCGCTGTAGGCCGGAATTTTGGTGAGCGGGCGGAAGGCGTTCATCGACGAGACATTTAAAATGATGCCGCCGCCGTTTTTGGCCATGTCCTTGGCAAAGGCCTGCGTCGGCAGCAGCGTGCCGATGAAGTTGAGATTGAAGACAAACGACACGCCGTCGGGGTCGAGGTCGAAAAAGGTGCGGATGTCGGGATTATCCAGATCGGCGAGCGATAAAGTTTCATTGTCGGTCGTGCCCTTGGGATTGTTGCCGCCCGCGCCGTTGATCAGGATATCGCAGACGCCGAGTTTTTCGGCGACCTCTTTGCGCGCGGTCTCGAGGGAGGCCTTTTCGAGCACGTTGGCGGCGACCGCAACGGCGATTCCGCCGTCTGCGGTGATCTCGTCGGCGACTTTTTGCGCCGCTTCGAGCCGCAGGTCAAGTACCGCGACTTTTGCGCCGCAGGCCGCCAATGACTTGGCGAAACCGGAACACAGTACGCCGCCCGCGCCGGTGATAACCGCAACTTTATCGGACAGATCGATTTTAAAAGGCAGTTTTTCCATAGTGATTTCCTTTCGTTCGGGGGAGCGTTTAAAACTTGACCGGGAACGGGTTCTGACGGTGGCACTCCCGGATGACTTTGAGCTGCTGGATCGCCTGTTCGGGCTTGATCGGGAACACGGCGCCGGTTGTCAGCGAATCAAAGACCAGATCGTAATACCGCTTGCTGATGGTCTTGAACAGATCGGCCTGTTCCTCGGGAATATCCCAATGTTCTTCCGTCCAAGTGAGGGTCTCGGCGGGATAGGTCGGCAGATTGTTTTCGTCGACCATCGGGGTCAGAACGAGTTCGTGTTTGGGCGCGGTCTCGGCATCGAAATACTTCCAGTCGATGTGGGTCATCGTGCCCTTGAGCGAGCCGCGGGTACCCTGAATCGTATAAGTCGTGTCCGGATAGGCCGAGCAGGACGAGATGTCGATCTCGACCAGCGGGCATTCGGGCGCTTTGAGCAGGATTTTGACAAAGTCCTCGGCGTCGCCGTAGCTGTTGGCGCGGTCCATGTGGCAAAAGACCTCGGGCATGCCGTTGTAATTCAAAAACCGAAGCGCCTGATCGACCGGATGAGGTCCGGTATTATAAAGATTGCCGGCAACTTTGCGCTGCACCGTCTGCCAGTCCCAGCGGCGGGAAAATCCGTCGAATGCGACCCGCACGAAGACAATGCGCCCCAAAACGCCACTGTCGGCGATCTCTTTGGCTTTGATAAAATACGGCGCGTTGCGGCTCTGCTGGAAGAAAGCGAAGAACTTGCTGCCGCTTTTTTCGGCGGTTTTTATCAAATCTTCGACCTCTTCGGGCAATTTGGCGGCCGGTTTCTCGGAGACGACCGACTTGCCGGCGGCGAGCAACTCTTTAGTGATGGCGTAATGGGTGTCGCTGTGGGTGGCGTTGATGTACAGGTCAATATCGTTCCTTTTAATCAGGTCGCGGTAATCGGCGCAGACATCGCAGTTCCACTCGGCTTTGGCGCGCTCCCGGCGGTCGGCCAGCACATCGCAGGCGGCGACGATTTGATAGCGGTCGTCGGTGAGCAGATGCTTGGCGTGGATGTTGCGTCCGCTGCGCCCGAGTCCGATGATGGCGACTTTAATTTTGTCCATGGTTGACACCTCTTTGCTGCACGGGCGGATGATATCCGCCCCTACATTATTTATAAAATCTTGAGAGATTTGCGCCGTAGTTGATGAACTCGTCGTGCATGGCGGCGACGTTTTCCGGCGGGATTTGAATGGTTTTATAATCGCCGTAGTCCTTTAAAATCAAGCCGCCGCCCTTGGGACAGAAGGTGTCGATCATTTCCCGTGCGCTTCGGCGGGTGACTTCCGGGTCGGGAATCGGCAGGATTGTCTGAATATCGACCGGGGAAAACATCGAGACCTTTTTGCCGAACAGGTCGCTGACCCGCTGCATACCCATCAGGGTCGGCGCGTCAAACTGCATACAATCCACACCGATTTCGACCAGATCGGGCAGAATTTCCCAGATATAGCCGCAGGAATGCATGATGGCATACATGCCGTGTTCGTGGATGCGGTCGAAAATCCGCTTAATCGAGGGTTTGAAGACCTCGCGCCACAACGCTGGGCTGATGAGCAGCCGGTCCTGCGTGCCCCAGTCCTCGCAGGTGAAGATCGCGTCGGTACCCAGTTCGCCGTAATTGTCGATCACGCCGAGAATTTCTTTCATGACCATCTCGTTGAGGATCATGACGTTTTCGCGTTCGAGCAGCAGGTCTTCGAAGAAATATTCCATCTTGCGAATATAGCGCATGATGGCGAACGGATAACCGGGCAGCCCGCCCATTGAGAATTTATCTTTGACAAAATCTTTTTTGGAGTTGGCGAAACGGGCTTTGTCGGAGATGTGCGGAAGCTGATAGTCCTTGAGCTGCTCCCAATCGGTGATCGCGCCGTGGATGACCTCGCCGCAGCCGAAATCGCCGGGCAGGCGTCCCCATAGGTTGCCGTATTCGTCGGTGCGCACCTCGCCCCGGAAATTTTTGAGGTCGGGGTATTTTGAGAGGACCTCTTCGGGACTTTTCCAGCTGCCGTCGAACTGTTTGTCGGGCAGTGCGGAAATCCAGCAGGTGTCGTCAAAAACAGGATTATTCGGATCTTTCAAATTGAGCGCAACGCGCTCCGGTTTTTCAAAATTCAATGTGGCCAGCATGATTTCGCGGCTTGTCATCATTTATAATCATCCTTTCAGGGTAAGGATTTATTCGGCTAAACGGTCGTCAGGACTGAGAGGAGACTGCGCTTGAAGTTTCGACAACCGGATAATAGCTCTGAACCGGATAGATGCCGAACGCGGTGTTGGCTTCGGTCAGGACTATTTCGGCATCAAGTGCCAACATATCCTGCTTATAGACGTCCAGCGCTTGAGCAACCGTGATAGTTGAGTCGGTGATCGCCGATTGCAACAATTTAACAAAGGCGGCGTTGTAATCGTCCGCTTTTTCGGAATAGGTCACGGAGGAGATACCGAACAGCAGCGGATGGCGGAAATAGAAACTGCCGTTTGCAAGGCCTTCGGTGATCATCGTGTAATAGTGCACCGAGGCGACCTGCGCGAGCTCTATCTCGGCGTCGGAGGTGTCGTTGTAGAAGCGCATATAATCCTTGGCCTCGAACATGCCAGGCAGCGTGCCGCAGAGATTCGGACACGGGATCAGCGCATGATTGCTGTCGGCATAATCGAGTACCAGTCCGCTGTCGGTTTTGGTATACCCCGCGATGCCGATGCTGCAGCTGAGCCAGTTGCTCTCGCTGCCCCACAGCATTTTAAGCAGATAGCGGGTGGTTTCAAGCGGTTGACTGCTGCCGGTGAGCAGGCAATAGGCCCCGCCCTGCACCGTGATCGGGGCGCCGCTGCCGTTGAGGCCGCCGGTCGATTCGGTGTAAATTTGATATTGTGTAAGATCGCTGTCCTTGGCCAGCGTGGCGCCGAAACTCAACTTGGCGCCGCCCAGCGGATAATAGGTACTCGCGGCGGTGCCTTTGGTCATTATTTTGACCAGTTCGTCATAATCGGTCTCAAGGAAGTCGCTGTTGATGGCGCCTATGGCATAGAGTTCGCGTAAGTACGAGAGTGCGTTCTGCGCTCCGTCGGTCAGCATGGCGTCGGCCACACAGCCGAGGGTTTCGTTATAGCCGATGGGATTTCCATAGGTCAGCGGCGCGCCGAAAGCCGCGAAAATATCGGCGAGTCCGGTGGCGTTTACGGTATAGAGGCCGGCTTCCTCGTGTTCTACAAGGGCTGCAAGTAGGGTTTTCAGTTCATCAGTGGTTGTCGGAACGGTTTGATTCAGCTCTGTGAGCCACTCTGTGCGGTAGCTGCGCACCCAGGGCAGAACGTATTCGCCGTCGGCGGGAATGCCCCAGACCGAACCGTTGGCCGTCAGTGCCGCTTTGAAGTTTTCGGGCAGAGAGGCATATATGTCGCTGTCTTCGACGTATTGGTCGAGCGGAACAACCACGCCCGCGTTGACCAATGTCCACAGGTCGGCGTAGTTGTCTACATAGACAAAACCGCTCAGGGTCTTGCTTTGGGCCATCTCAATGACCGTCTCGATGTAGCCGCTGTCACCCAACGTGAGCGAACCGATATTTAATTCCGGTGCGCTTTGGCCGAGGGTGGTCAGCCATTCGGCCTTTTGGTCGCTGTCTTTCCCGTCGAAAAAGTTTTGATTGGTAATGGTGATGGATGCGGGGTTTTCCACAACCGTCGGGACGGTTACTTCCGGTGTCGAAACCGTGGAAACCGTTGAGGCGGAGGGCGCCGAACAGCCTGCAAACAGAAACAGTGCCGTGAAAAGAGCAAGAACCGCTCTTGATGTTTTCATTGATTTATCTCTCCTTGGATTCAAGCCGCATTTTCGCGGCGGAAATCGTGTTTTTCAGCAGCATTGCGATGGTCATCGGGCCGACGCCGCCGGGAACCGGTGTGATGGCGTAGGCTTTTTTCTCAATGGCTTCGAAGTCGACATCACCGTGCAGCTTGCCGTTTTCATCGCGGTTCATGCCGACGTCGATGACGACGCAGCCGTCCTTGACCATGTCGGCGGTGACCAGATTACGTTTGCCGGTGGCGACGACCAGAATGTCGGCACGGCGGCATTCGGCGGCCAGGTCTTTGGTCTTGGAATGGCAGACCGTGACCGTGCCGTTTTGCCACAGCAGCATCATGGACATCGGGCGTCCGACGATGCCGCTGCGTCCGACGACGACGCAGTTTTTGCCCGCGACGGGGATGTGATATTCTTCGAGCATCCGCATGATGCCCGCCGGGGTACAGGGCAGAAAATACGGCCTGCCCGACATCAGGCGTCCGCAGCTGTCGTTGGTCAGGCAGTCGACATCCTTTTTGGGATCGACCGACTCCATCAGCTTGAGCGGATCGAGGTGGCGGGGCAGCGGTTGCTGGATTAGAATGCCGTCGACCGTGGGATCGGCGTTGAGTTCGGCGACAAGTTCCAGCACCTGCGCTTCGGAGGTGTTTTCGGGGAGTTCGAAGGACCGCGATGCAATCCCGTTTTCCTCGCAGGCTTTTTTCTTGTTGCGGACATAGATCTGGGAGGCCGAATCTTCGCCGACCAGAATCACCGCCAGACAGGGGGCTACACCTTTTGCGCGCAGCAGTTCGGCATCTTGGGCAACTTCGCTTTTCACTTTTGCGGCGAGCGCCTTTCCGTCAATGAGTATCGCCATCGTTTTCCTCCTCGGAGATTTTATTTGGTATCGTCATCGGTATCATCGGCAGTCCAAACCTGCCCTTTACCGCCTGTTTGTTCGGGTGTATCTGCATCCTCGGCTTTATCCGGAGCTTCATCGAGGATATCCGCGGCCTCGCCGGGGGCGACATCTGCGGCCTCGCCGGGGGCGACATCTGCGGCCTCGCCTCTGTAGACCTTTTGGACAAACACATCGTTTTCAAAACCGTTATTCTTGCGGGCGTCGATATATTGAGAGATATTGCGCAGGCGGCCTTCCTTGACCTGCCAGCGGATAATTACGATCAATATTACACAGACAACAACCGCAATTACGGCAAACATCACGTTGATACGCATATTCCAGAAAAGCGCGGCGTCGACGCGCTGACTTTCGGTGAAGGCGCGGACCAACGAATACAGCCCCAGGGACCACAGAAATTTTTCACCGGTGAACAGCAGACGTTTGGAAATCAAGGTCACGATCAAAATCACGGCAATACAGCCAAGAATCTCGTAAATCGGAGTGGGTGCGACCGGATTTCCCACAATCCATTTGACGTTTGGCCCGACAGAGGCGCCGCCCCTTAAAACCGAACTTTGATACAGGCTGTATACCTGATCTTCGATATAACTGCCGTTGATGGCCAATAGTGAATTGCTGTGCTGTCCGAAAGAAGTTTGATCGGTTATGTAACCCAGTGCGTTGATTGCCACGGCGGCAGGCAGCGAAAAAGCAAAGCTGTCGAGATATTTGGCCAGCGGCCATTTTTTGATTTTACACAAAACCGACAGTGCGATCAGACCGAAAATCAGACCGCCGAACAGATTCAGTCCGGCATAATTCTTGTCGAAAAACGCGATAAATTTATAAAGCGTGTTGTAATAACCGGCATCGGGATAAGATCCGGTGACTTGATAGATTTGATCCATAAGCCAGAGGTTATTCGGGATGACAAAGAGCAGGCGGGCACCGACCAATGCGAAAAACGCCGTGACTGCCGTGACGCTCCACACTTGTCTTTTCTCAAAATTTTGTTTTGTGATCGCTTTGAAATAGAGATATCCCCCTACAATAACCGCAATGACCGTGAATATCAAACTCCACTTAACTTGGAAAGAACCAATGGTGAAGGCGATCGGATTTAAATTGAACGTGATGCCGAGATTCGGGAACGAGATCCAGTTTTCAGACATGCTTGTTTCCTCCCTTTCGCAGAGGTTTCAACCTTTCTCATCAGACCGGTATGAATCCATTATATACAGGGTTTGTGTGGGCGCGGTGGTGACTTAATATGAATTTACTTTTTATGAACGTTCAAAACCCGTGACCGTGGACAGGGCGAAACGGCTGTAGTCGACCTCTTTGGACAAAAGCGATTCGAGGTCGGATTTTTGCAGATTGAAATAGGCTTCGGCATGGGCAAACGGATCAACGCCCGAGAAAAAGGCCTCGTTGGCGATTCGCCCTGCGCCGATGGGGGTGTTGTATTGATTTAAAATACGTCCGCAGAGTTTGGATTTGACGCGTTCAAAATCCTCGTCGGAAATGCCTTGGAAGAGGCCGGCAAAAGCAGTTTTGATTTTTTCCGCAACCGTCTCCGGAGCCGGGCTTTCACCGCCGAATATCAGGCAGCAATGACCGCGGCTGCCGTCAAGACCGCCGCCGAAATTGGAGTTGATCAGACCGGTATCGTAGAGCTCGCGGTAGAGGGTCGAACCCTCGCCGACGGCCAGTTCGCACAGCGCTTCACCGGCTGCAAAATAGATCGGCTCTTCATTCGCCGAGGGTTTGCGCATTTTATAACCGCACTGAAACAGCGGCATAACCACTTCAAGCTGCTGATTGACAAAATCACGCACGATCTCCGGCGGTTCGGGCTTTTCGTCGGACACGATTTCGATTTCGGGTGCAAAGACAAGGCATTCGTCGCACAGAGAAAGCACCTTTTCGCGCTCAAAATCACCCGAGACAACCAGTGCCATATTGCGCAGTGAATAAAAGGCCGAATAGATTTTATTGAGCAGCGCCGGAGTGATCTTGGAGATGCTTTCGATGCTGCCGCCGATGTCAATCTTGACGGCGCTGTTGTGATAGAGCGCGCCGAGGAAGTTGAAATAGACCCGCCAGCCCGGCAGATCGTCATACATTTTGATTTCCTGACCGATGATACCCTGTTCTTTGGCGATGGTCTGTTCCGAGAAATACGGATGGGTGACAAAGTCGAGCAGGATGCGCAGCGCCTCGTAAAAGTTGCGGGTTGCGGTGAAATAATAATTGGTTTTATCGAATGAAGTGCCCGCGTTGGCGTTTACGCCGGTTTTGGCAAACAGCGTTAAGGCATCGCCCTGTTCGCTTTCGAAAAGTTTGTGTTCGAGAAAATGCGCAACGCCGTCGACAATGTCGGTGTAGCCGTCGTCTTCGGATAATTTAAACCGGGTGTCGATGGAGCCGTATTTGGCGCAGAAGCCCGCATAGTTGCTGACCGCGCCCGGTTTTTGACACAAAATGACCGTCAGGCCGCTGCGGTGAGTGAGAATTTCGGTGGTTTCGTTTAATATCTTGCTTTGGTAGATCATTTCGTGTCCTCCTTTGTGCCGGCCAGCAGATAAACCGTATCCGGCCAGCAGCTTTTTGCCGCGGCGATGATCAGTTCGCGGGAGACGGAATCGAATGAATCGGCCGCCTTGTTGGGAGAACGCATGGTGCCGGCTAAAATTTCGGACAGCCAATAGGCCGACAGCTGCTGCAGGGAGCTCTCGGTCGAACGATAGATGTTTTGCAGATAGAGCTTTGCATCCGTGACGTCGGCATCGGTAAAATCACCGTCGCAGATGGCCTTCAGCTGGGCATTGATTGCCTCGCGGGCTTTCGGGACGTTTTCTTCCAGCACGCCGCTGTCGACCATCAGCATGCCTAAAAATTTATTGTAAGTAGCCGCGCAGTAATAGCACAACCCCAGTTTTTCACGCACGTTGGAAAATAATTTTGAGGTGGTTGAACCGCCGAACAAGGACCGCATGACTTCGAACGCTTTCAGATCGCCCGGCAGGATCTCGGTGGTGCGGTAGGCCATGATCAGTTTGGCTTGCGTGATGTTCATGCGTTCTTCGACCTCGCCGTATTCCTCACAGGGTTTGGGCGTTTCAATTGCGCCGAAAGAGACCGGTTCACGCTTGCCGCCGAAGTGTTTGGCAAAGATTTTTTTGACTTCGTCTGTGCCGTCGGCACCGATGAAGATAATCTCGACGACGGCGGTCTTGAGCATGTTTTGCCACGCCGCATACAGCATTTTGCCGTCGAGTGCGGCGACTTGTTCAAGTTCGCCGTATTTATCGAGCCCGAAGGGTTGGCCGTCGAACATGATTGCGGTGCAGCGTTTGATGGCCAATGCGCGTTTATCGTTTTGCTCGGCCAAAATCAGGCCGCAGACGTTCTGTTTTTCGGCGTCGGTGTCTTTTTTGAAAAATGCGCCCAGACGAACCGGCGGTTTTGTAATCAATTCGCACAGCAGCTCGGCCGCTTCGGGCAGCAGGTCTTTTTTTGCGTATTCGGATTTGACAAGTTCCAAATCGATGGAAAGCACCTGCCGATCGGCGACTTTTTGCACGCGCGGATTCAACTGCGCACCGAAAAGATTTTCCAGTCGGCGTTTTGTGGCTGTAAAATCCTTTCCGCGGCACAAAATAAAAGGCAGCACCGCGTTTTGTGCGGCAGTTGCTGCGTTAAGCGGAAGGACGAAATTGACGGAAATACGGACCGTCTTAAAAAAATTGTTGTTGATGGCCGTAAACGAGACCGCGTCGGCGATGCGTTCCGGTTTTATCTCAGGCATTGCTGCTGTCTTCCTTTCCTTTCGGGCGGCGTTTTGAACAGAATCAACGCAATTTTTTTTCAAATTTTTCAGCCCGAAATCCAAAAAGTTACCATAAGCGTTATTATACCACGCCACTATACAAAAATCTATAAAAGGGATGAAATTTATCAAATATTTTCACTCATATTCCGATTCGGGCGGCTGAAAATAGGAGTGCGGCCGGCGCGAAAAACGGCCGTAAAAAAGGGATGGAAAGGATGTCCCCAAAAACGGGGACAATTTTTATATGAAAAATTTTGACGCGAGAAAATGGATTCGGAGAGTGACGGGAGCGGCTTCGGCGGCGGTGTTTGCGCTGATGTGTGCGGTTTGCCTGAGTGCGGGGTCATATCCCGACGTGTTTTATGTGACAACCGGCGGCGCACCGTTCTCGGACGGGCGGTTGTCGCTGAAAACCGATGCGGTTGTGACGACATTGGCTGCCGGGTCGGGTTATGAGGCCCAGCTGATGTTCGGTGCGGTGCCGATCAAAACCGTAGACGTGCGTATTGTGGACAACGACGCCGTGATTGCCGTGGGCGATGCGTTCGGTATCCGGCTGAAAACGGAGGGCGTCGTGGTGGTCAGTGTCGGTGAGGACGGAGAGAGCAGCCCCGCAGCCAAGGCCGGACTGATGCCGGGGGATTCCATATTGGAGATCAACGGCAAAAAACCCATGAGCGCCAAGGAGCTGGCCCGTATGATCGAAAACAGCGGCGGGAAAAAGCTGAAACTGAAGGTGCTGCGCGACGGCAAAACCTTTGAGACGACATTGATTCCCGAACGCACCGAGGATGGAAAATACAGATCGGGCATGTGGGTGCGCGACAGCGGCGCTGGCATCGGGACAATGACGTTTTACCGGCCTGCCGACGGCATTTACGCCGGCTTGGGACACGCCATCAGCGATTTTGAGAGCGGGAAAGTGCTGCCGATCTCAGGCGGTGAGATCGCCTCAGCCAAAATCACCGGCATTGTCAAGGGACAATCCGGCACACCCGGCGAACTGGTCGGCACGATTTTGAGCGACACCATCGGTTCGCTGGAAATCAACAGTGAATGCGGCGTTTACGGGCAGCTCTACGACCGGCCGGACGGTGAGGCCGTCAAGGTGGCCATGCGGCAGGAGATCGAGACGGGAAAGGCGTATATCCTCTCAACAATCGATGAAAACGGACCACAGCAATTTGAAATTGAAATTTTGAAAATCGACATGAGCGAGGATTCGGGCGGGCGCAATCTGATTATCGAAGTCACCGATCCCAAATTGCTCGAACAGACCGGCGGCATTGTACAGGGTATGAGCGGCAGCCCGATTCTGCAAAACGGCAAGCTGATCGGCGCGGTGACGCATGTGTTCGTCAACAACCCCACGCGGGGCTACGGTCTGTTTGCCGACACGATGCTGGCTCAGACCGAGGCGCTTGCAAAACGCCCGGCGGCCTGATTTGTACTTGCAAAATGAAGGTAAAAATGATATATTGAAATAAATTGCAGTGATCGGAAGGGGCGGACGGCGATGAGAGACGGGAAAACGGAACTGAAAGAGCGTTTGACCGACTTTCACGCCGGCCGTGCCTTTTGTGCTTATGAATTTATGGGGGCGCATCCCGCCGGAGACAGCGCGGTTTTCCGCGTATGGGCGCCCAACGCTTCTGACGTCTCGGTCGTCGGCGACTTCAACGGCTGGTCTCCCGTTGCCGATAAAATGGAAAAAATCAGTCACGGCGTATGGGAGTGTTACATAAAAAACGTTCAAAAATTCGACTGCTATAAATACCGGGTGGTCTCGGCGGACGGAAACGCCGTGCTCAAGGCCGACCCTTATGCATTTCACACCCAGACCCGTCCCGGTACCGCGTCGAAGTTTTATCCGATTGACAACACGCATCAATGGGGCGACTCGGTCTGGATGAAACGGCGGGAAAAACAGAATATCTTCACCGCTCCCTTGAATATCTATGAGGTGCACGCGGGTTCGTGGCGGCAATATCCAGACGGGAACCATTTTTCGTATCAAAAGCTCGCGGATGAGTTGATTCCCTACGTTAAAAAGATGGGATACACCCACATCGAATTTATGCCGCTGGCCGAATATCCCCTCGACATGTCCTGGGGGTATCAGACAACCGGCTATTTTTCGCCCTCTTCGCGCTACGGCGAACCGCCCGAACTGATGGAATTTGTCGACCGCTGCCACAAGGCCGGCGTCGGCGTGATTATGGACTGGGTGGGCGCGCATTTTCCGAAAGACGGATACGGGCTTTATCAATTCGACGGGGATTTTTGTTATGAATACGCCGACCCCCGCAAGCGTGAGAGTCCCGAATGGGGCACGCACTATTTTGACTACGGCAGAAATGAGGTCGTCAGTTTTTTGGTGTCGAGCGTAGATTACTGGATCAACCGCTATCATTTCGACGGCGTCCGGGTCGATGCGGTCAGTGCGATGCTCTACCTCGACTACGGGCGCAAGGAGTGGGCGCCCAACATCCACGGCGGCAACCACAATCTTGAGGCGATAGCCTTGCTGCAAACGTTGAATGGGCATATTCTCGGGGCGTATCCGGGTACAATGATGATTGCCGAGGAATCGACGAGCTTTCCGAAAGTCAGCCACGAGATTGCCGACGGCGGGCTGGGATTCTCGTTTAAATGGAACATGGGCTGGATGAACGACACGTTGTCGTATATGGAGACCGATCCGTATTTTCGCGGCGGCAGCCACAACAAACTGACCTTTTCGATGATGTACGCGTTTTCCGAGCGGTTCATTCTGCCGATTTCGCACGATGAGGTCGTACACGGCAAGAAGTCGCTGCTCGACAAGATGCCGGGCGACTATGCCCAGAAATTCGCCAACACGCGGCTGTTCATGGCCTATATGACCGCACATCCGGGCAAGAAGCTGATGTTTATGGGCTGCGAATACGGGCCGTTCCGCGAATGGGACTATGCCTCGGGGCTGGAGTGGTTTATGCTCGATTTTGAGGCGCATAAAAAATTACAGGGCTACAAAGCCGTGCTGGATGAATTTTATCTGAAACACCCGGCGCTGTGGAAAGACGATAACGGCTGGGACGGTTTTCAGTGGATTGCCGCCGACGACAGCCAAAACGACGTAATCTCGTTTATCCGAAAAGACGGCAATAAACAGCTGGTCTGTGTGTTTAACTTCGCGGGCAATGCGCACGAGGGCTACCGCATCGGCGTGCCGAAAGCCGAACAATACCGCGAAGTGCTGACTACCGACGACGAGCGGTTTTTCGGCGCGGGGATTCATAACGGCGCTGTGAAGGTTGACGATATTCCGATGCACGGATTTGACCATTCGATCCCGCTCACACTCCCGCCGTTGTCGGCGGTGTTTCTCGAGCGGGACAAAATATAAAGAAAACTTTCTGTAACGAAGGGATGATGACGATGGAAAAGAAGGACTGTATTGCGATGCTGCTTGCCGGCGGACAAGGCAGCCGATTACATGTTCTGACGCGGGATATGGCAAAACCCGCAGTCGGGTTCGGAGGAAAATACCGCATCATCGACTTCACTCTGTCCAACTGCGTCAACTCGGGCATCGACACCGTCGGGGTTTTGACGCAGTATCAGCCCCTGGAACTGAACCGCTATATTGGAAACGGCCTGCCCTGGGATCTCGACCGGCTCAACGGCGGCGTGCATATCCTGCCGCCCTATCAGCGGAGCCGCGGCAGTGAGTGGTATAAGGGTACGGCCAACGCCATCTATCAAAATCTCGCTTTTATTGAGGAATACAGCCCCGATAACGTCGTGATTCTGTCGGGCGACCACATCTACAAGATGAATTATGCCAAGATGCTGGAAGAACATATCAAAAATGAGGCCGCCTGCACCATCGCCGTGCTCGAGGTGCCCATCGACGAGGCCAATCGATTCGGCATTATGAACACCGAACCCGACGGCAGGATCTACGAGTTTGAGGAAAAACCCAAAAACCCGAAATCCAACCAGGCCAGTATGGGCGTGTACATTTTCAATTTCGAAAAACTGAAAAAGTATCTTGTTGAGGACGAGGCCGACCCGAAGAGCAGCAATGACTTCGGCAAGGACATCATTCCCAAGATGCTGGCGGCAAAAGAACGGATGTATGCATATCCGTTCACCGGTTACTGGAAGGACGTCGGCACCATCGACAGCCTGTGGGAGGCCAACATGGACCTGCTGAATCCGGCAAGGCCCATCGATCTGTCCGATCCGAGCTGGAAAATCTATTTCCGAAACCCGGTCAAGCCGCCGCATTATATCTCGACCAACAGCGTGATTCAGAATTCGCTGGTCAGCGAGGGCTGTGAGATTGCGGGGGATCTCGACTTTTCGGTTGTGTTCTCCGGTGTGACCATCGAAGACGGCGCGCAGGTTTTTGACAGCATCGTGATGAGCGGAGCGACTATCCGGACCGGTGCGCAGGTGCAGTATGCCATTATCGGCGAAAACGCCGAGATCGGAGCGGCCAGTGTGGTCGGCTTCCGGCCCGAGTGCATGAAGTGCCGCGACAACTGGGGTGTGGCCGTGGTCGGGCCGGGCATCAAGGTGGGCAGCGGCTGTACGGTTGCGCCGAAGGCCATCATCGACAGCGACATGAAGGACGGTGAATCCAGATGAGCGCAAACAGAATCGGCGCTATTATTTTTTCCAATATGCACGAAAAGACCATCGGCGAACTGACTGCCATGCGCAGCTGCGGCTCGGTGCCGTTCGGCGGCCGTTACCGGCTGATCGATTTTGCGCTGTCCAACATGGTCAACGCGGGCATCACCGCCATCGGAGTCATCACCAAGAGCAATTATAAATCGCTGATGGATCATCTGCGCAGCGGACGCGACTGGGATTTGTCTCGTAAGCGCAGCGGCTTGGTTATCATTCCGCCGTATGCGTCGGCCGGTTCGGGCATGTACCGCGGCAGGGTCGAGGCCATGGTGACCGCCCGCGATTTTATCCAGTATGAGACCGTGGATTGGTTTGTGCTCAGCGACTGCAATTTTGTGTTCAATCTGGACATTGAAGAACTGGCCGAAAAACACATCGAGAGCGGAGCAGACATCACCTGTTGCTATCAGAAGATGCGCTTGTCCGGTGACGGGCTGGTCGATACCGTGACTTATGATCTTAACAAAGACGGCGCCATCAAGGGCGTACGGCTCGATCCCAATACCGAGGGTGAATATAACTGCGGACTCAACACCATGTTTATGAGCAAGAAATTTTTACTGGAACTGATTGATAAGACTCAGGGGCGCGGTATCTGTGATTTTGAGCAGGAGATTCTGCAGCAGAAGGTGATCGGCGAGTTAAAAATCAATACTTATGAGGTCACCGGGACTGCGCTGCGCATCGGCTCGATGCGGGAATATTACGCCGCGAATATGGCATTGCTTCAAAAACGGGTTCGCGACGAACTGTTCAACAATCATCCCGTCTATACCAAGGTGCGCGATGAGATGCCCGCCAGCTACGGATTGACTGCGGAGATCTCGAATACGATGGTCGCCGACGGCTGCCGGATTGAGGGATCGGTGAGCGATTCGATTTTATTCCGCGGCGTTACGGTGGGTAAAAATGCCAAGGTAAAGGGCTGTATTCTGATGCAGGGCTGCACCGTCGGGGAAAATGCCGATATTACCGGCCTCGTCTGCGACAAGAATACGGTGATTACCGAGGGGCGTGTGCTGGTCGGATGCGCCGAAAACCCCCTATTTGTACCCAAAAACGGTGTGGTGTGATAAAAACAGCAAGTGCTTGAAAAGCCGTAGGGGCGACCCCATGTGGTCGCCCGTGATATAATAAGGGCAAACTGCGTATTAGATTTGATTTTCGAGAGAGAAAAGTTACGGCGGGCGACCCCATGGGGTCGCCCCCTACATGAAACGGTTTTACAGCGAAAGGAGTGCACCATGAATATACTCTACGCCGCCTCCGAGGTGGCTCCGTTTTCTCAGTCCGGCGGACTCGGGGACGTGGCAGGCTCTCTGCCGAAGGAACTCGTGAAGCTGGGCGAAAACGTCTCGGTCGTTTCGCCGCTGTACGGCTCGATCGGGCAGGTTTGGCGTGAACAGATGACGTTTTTAATGAATTTTAACGTCAAACTCGCTTGGCGCAGCCAGTATTGCGGGATCTTTTTGCTGAAAAAAGACGGGGTCGATTATTACTTTATCGACAATGAATATTATTTTAAACGGGACAAGCCCTACGGCTATGACGACGACGGCGAGCGGTTTGCATTCTTCTCCAAGGCCGTGATCTGCATGCTGCTGCATCTGGAACTGCGGGTACAGGTGATCCACGTCAACGACTGGCACACCGCGTTGATTCCGGTTTTCATCAACGCCATGTACCGCGACACGCCGCTGTTTGACCGTGTGCGCACGGTATTGACCATTCATAACATCAATTATCAGGGACTGTGCAATCCCTATCACCTCGGCGATTTGCTGGGACTGGATGAGCGCATGCTGCCGATTCTCGAGTTCGACGGGCAGCTGAACTTTATGAAGGGCGGCATCGTCTGCTGCAGCGCGCTGACCACGGTCAGCCCGACCTATGCCGAAGAGATTCAGACGCCGCAGTTTGCCTACGGATTAGACAACATCATCCGCAGCAACGCGCAGAAACTGACGGGTATTGTCAACGGCATCGACGAGGAGTTTTACAACCCCGAGACCGATACTGAGATCAAATCCAACTTTACCGCGGCCAATCTGCGCGGAAAGACCTATGACAAAGCGGCGCTTGAGCTCGAATTCGGGCTGGATGCCGAACCTGAAACGCCGATCATTGCGATGGTCACCCGGTTGGTCGGGATGAAGGGCCTTGATTTGGTTTTGGAGGTTTTTGAGCGGCTGATGGAGCGGGACGTCCGTTTTGTGCTGCTCGGATCGGGCGAACATAACTACTGCGATTTCTTCGAGAAGATGCGCGCAAAATATCCGGGCAGGGTCGGCGTGTATTTCGGGTTTAACGGGTCGCTTGCGAGAAAGATTTACGCCGGGTCGGATTTGTTCCTGATGCCGTCAGCAACCGAGCCGTGCGGGCTTTCGCAGATGATTGCGATGCGGTATGCATGCGTGCCGGTGGTCAACCCGGTCGGCGGGCTGAAAGACACTGTCACCGACTGCCGCCTCGGCAGCGGAAACGGCTTTTTGATGGGGCGGTACGACGGGGGCGATCTGTTAAACACCCTCGACGACGCGTTAAAACTCTATGTCGATAAAAAGGACTGGAACCGTCTGCGCAAATACGCCGCTTCCTGTGACAACACCTGGGGCAAATCGGCAAAACAGTATTTGGAACTGTATAAAAAGATATAAACTGTAAGGTAAAGGAAGATAATTAAGTGCGCATGGAACGCATTTGCAGTGAAAAAGTATTAAGATAAGAGGATTATTGCTTTGCGCATGCAAGCGCATATGCAGGGAACAAATTTATTATAAGGAGACAAAACATCTTGCGCATGCGTCGAAAGCCCTACGCCAGACCGGAACTTGCGGCGTGGGTACATCATATTGACGCGCCGGAGCTTTGGCGCGGGAACTGGAAAGCGGCGTTTGAAAAAGAGCAGCCGCTCTGGCTGGAACTGGGGTGCGGCAAGGGCGGATTTGCTGCTCGGCTGGCTTTGGAAAACCCCGATATCAATCTGATTGCCGTCGACATCAAGAGTGAAGTGCTGGTCGTGGCAAAGCGCACGATTGAGCGCTTGTTTGCTGAGGCCGGAAAGCCGATTGAAAATATCAAAACCATGTCGCAGGAGATCGGATTGATTGAGCGGATGCTGTCGCCCGAGGATGTGGTCGAGCGCATTTACATCAATTTCTGCAACCCGTGGGGTCGCCCGAAACACAAGAAAAAGCGGCTGACGCACACCAAACAGCTGATGAAATACCGTGAATTTCTTCGGGATGGCGGAAAAATATTTTTTAAGACCGACGACGAGGAATTATTTGAGGAATCCCTCGGATATTTTACCGAGAGCGGATTTGAGATTGTGTACTTGACATCAAATTTGGCGAACAGTGATTATCCGGGCAACATTGAGACCGAACATGAGAAGATGTTTGCCGCCGAGGGTAAAAAGGCGATGTTTTTGATTGCGGTTAAGAGGTAATAATGGACACATTTGAGATTTGGGAAAAGGCCTATGCGCTGCTCGATGATTTAACACCGATTCAGGCCGACTGCGGGGAACTCTGCAATAAGCAATGCTGCAAGGGCGGCGACGAAGACGGCATGATTTTGTTTCCCTATGAAAAAGAATTTTTGGACGGGCAGCGGTTTTTGAAATTTTCCGAAAAAGACGGGTTTGAAACAGCAGTCTGTAAGGGGCGCTGCAAACGCGAATGGCGCCCGATGGCCTGCAGAATCTATCCGTTTGTGCCGGTGTTCAAAGGCGATAGCATCGAGGTTCAGCCCGACCCGAGGGCAACTTATATCTGTCCGCTGGTTTTGCATGGCGGAGAGTATATTGACCCGGCGTTTATACAAGCGGTAAAAGAGGCGTTTGCGGTTTTGGCGGAACTTCCGGGGTTTGAGGAATTTATGAAGCAATATGACGCGATGCTGGACGGGTATCGGAAATTTACAATATGAGCAATTTTGACTTCAACAAAATCAAAGGTGCTGCGCTGGCTCCGATGGCCGGTGTGGCCGATTCCGCGTTCCGTGAAATTTGCAGAAGTTACGGCGCGGTGTTCACCGTGACCGAGATGATCAGCGCCAAGGCGTTGTGTTTTCAGGACAAAAAGAGCCGCGAATTGATGCGGTTCACCGAAAACGAGCGGCCCTGCGGGATACAGTTGTTCGGCAGCGAGCCGGACATTATGGCAAAAGCCGCGAAAATTGCCGCCGAATATGAACCGGATTTTATCGACATCAATATGGGCTGTCCGGTGCCGAAAGTGGCGGGGAACGGCTGCGGGTCGGCATTAATGAGAAGTCCCGAACTGGCGGGCGAAATCGTCAAAGCGGTAGCGGCAGCGGTCGATCTGCCGGTCAGCGTCAAAATCCGAAAAGGCTGGGATAATAACAGTGTGAACGCGGTCGAGATCGCTAAAATCGCGCAGGAAAACGGCGCAGCGGCGGTGGCGGTACACGGGCGGACCAAAGCGCAGGGCTATGCCGGGGATGCCGACAAAGAGATCATCCGGCGGGTGCGAGAGGCGTTAAAGATTCCCGTGATCGCGAACGGCGGGATTGTAGATAAGCAGCGTTTTGAAGAAATGAAAAAAGCCACCGGATGCGAAATCGCAATGGTGGCGAGAGGGGCTTTGGGCAACCCGTTTATTTTCGCCGAGATCGCCGCCGGAACACCCGAACCGACCGTGACCGAGCGTATGGAGACGATGATTGGGCAATGCGAACTGACCTGCGAACGCAGGGGCGAAAAACGCGGAATTTTGGACTGCCGCAAGCACGCGGCATGGTATATCAAAGGCGTACAGGGTGCGGCAACATTCCGCAAACGCGCGGTTGTGGCAAAGGATTTGAATGAATTACACATGCTTGCGAACGAAATTGTTGAAAAGTGTAAATAAAAAACCCGGTTTGCCGGGGGTACCACTTACCAAAGAACCTCGGCTGTCATCCTGAGCGCAGCGAAGGATCTCTGACTGATAGAAGCCAAGGATATCGCATCTGTAGCCATAATCTGCCCGAGATTCTTCAGCTCCGCATTTGATGGCAAACCATTCAAATGCGGAGCTCAGAATAACATGATTTTTTTAGGCGGTGTGCTCGGATCAATCGAGGGGTATTTAAGAAATTATACATTGTCGGGGTCGGGGGTTTCTTTTTCGGCTGTATATTTTTCAAAGGACTTTTTGCCCTCGGTCTCCCACCAGGCATCATATTCAGACCAGTGAGAACCCCGGTCATCGCTGTGGTTCTTTTTTTCTTTATGGGATTTGGATTCGCTGCTGCTTGAGCCGAAACCGAATATCAGCTTTGCAAGGATAAAGATGCCGATGGCCTGCCAATAGGTGATCTCGCCGAGGTTGAATATCGCCGGCATCAACCAGTTCCACAGCCACATAATGATGAAGCCGAAGAGCACACCCATCGCCGCGACGCCGAGGACACCCAAAATCACATAAACCGTGATTTGAAGAGGCTTGGGGACGTTTTTCCATTTTGATTTAAAACCGCACATCATATAGATTCTCCTTATTCAATGGTTTCATCGTTTAACAGGTTTCTGAGGGTTTTGACCGCTCGGGATTTGCGGGATAACAGGGTGCCGATCGGTTCATTCCAGCGCTCGGACAATTCTTTGAACGATTTGCCGTCCATTTCGGTGGCAATGAATACCGCACGCTGTTTGGGTTCGAGCGCATTGACCGCCGCCTTGAACCGCCGCATAAACTCGCGGCGTTCGGTCTCTTTCTCAGGGCCGGGTGCGCCGTCGGATAGAAGGGTCATCAGGGTGAGTTCTCCGTCCTCGTCCAGACAATTTTCCAACGAGATTGTCCGGTGCTGCGTTCGCTGATAATCAATGATCTTGTTGTTGAGAGCGCGATAGACATAGCCGGCGGGGTTGTCGAGCGGGCCGGACGGCGGGGTGCGCGTGAACAGCTTCAGCATCACGTCGCCGATGATATCTTCGGCATCCGCTTCGCTGAAGTGATGTAATTTGCCGGTCACATACCGCTTTAAGCTCCGGCTTTCAGCGGCGAAGAACTCAAAGAGTTTGCTTTTCTGGTTGTTGTCCATGCTCACCATCCTTTGCGGCCCTGAAAAGCCCTACAATGATATAACGATTGAGAACGAGATTTATTGCAATAAATAATAAAAAAATGTAGGGGCGAACTGTGTTCGCCCGAAAACCCGCAGTATATTGGTGAATAGCAATATTCCCATAGGGTCAACGGGCGAACACAGTTCGCCCCTACATTATAGAATATTATACGATTTAGAATACTACACGATTGTAATTCCGGGGTAATAGAACTTGACAATATCCTGCCAGGTGTAGCCGGCCAGTGCCATTTGCTGAGCGCCTTCCTGGCTCATGCCGACCCCGTGGCCGTAACCCTGAACTTCAAAATAGAAGGAATCGGTTGCGGCATCATATTCGACCGTGAACGAAGTCGAGCGCAGACAGTTTTTGGAGCCCACATGGGAACTGGTGAAGACATAGCCGCGCAGATCTTTGCCGGTGGTGTTTACTTTGCTGTCGATGGAGACGTTCATCACATAGCCGAAGGCGTTATAACTTTTGATGACAATCCACTTTGAGGGGTCGTTACCCAAAGTGACGCCGAAATAATTCTCGAGCTGCTCTTTGACGATTGAGGAGGAGAGAATGACCTGCGAGGCATACCCTTTTGCCAGACGATCCCATGGGCAGTCAATGCCGCCGGCCAGATAGGTGTAGGGCGTACCGTATCCGTCGATGCCGCTGCCGCCCCACACGTCGACGATGTTATTGGTTGTGCCGTTATTGATTGCGCCGTAAGTTGATAAAATCGGGTGGTTGTCGATGAACAGCATATAGCCGCCGACTTCCGCCAAAAGATTATAGAGCCTCTGCATGCCTTCGTCTTTCCAGTAGGCCTTCATGTCGTCGAGGTCGTCTAAAATCGCGGTCGGGGGCAGATCGGTATAGCCCGCATGATAACGCAGGAAGGTGTAGGATGCGACCATCTGGGCTTTGATGCACTCGTCGGAATAGGACGGGGACAGCTCTGCGCCGATGATGCGTAAAACGGTGTTGTAATAGGTATCCGTGGTCAGTTTGGTGCCGTAACGGGTGGTGACTTTATCGGTTTTCATAACCTCCAGGCGCTCGCTGTCGGGATAGGTCGGAACCGAGGTCGCGCGGGACGAAGTCGAGTTTGAGGATGCATAATAGGATTCGGGGTTGAGGTACATCTGATCCTCGCCCATCCAAAATTCTTCGTCGTCCCAGAAATCGTTGTCGGGGTCGTCGAGCATCTTTTGAAACTGCTCCCAATCGTTTAAAATCGCCATCTTCGACGCCCATAGCTCCTCTTTGGTCATCTCGCTGACGGTGGATGGCGTGCTTGACACCTCGGCGATGGAGGTGGTCACCTGACTGGCTTGGGAAGCTGCCGAAGAGGCCTTACTGCTGGTCTTTTTGGAAGAGGTTTTGCTGCTTTCTTTGGAACTTTCCGGCTCAACCGATTCGGCGGAAGGTTCAGGTTCGGAAGAGGGTTCGGGAACGGACTGTTCGGAGGCGGGAGCAATGACGGCGATGAACGAAGATTCTTCGCTTTCGGGTTCGCTGCTTGAGCCGATCGGGGCAAAAACGGACTGCCCGCTGCCGGACAGCGAGGTCAGGGCGATGGAACCGCCCGTGATTAAAACTGCTCCCAATACCACAAGTATGATTTTAAATCCCGTCTTCATATTGTTGCCTTTCTTTATGTATCTCCCTCGATTTTATCTATCTGTTTATGGATTGATGTTGATTTTTTTCAATGTGGCCATGGCGTTTTCGATCAGCCCGTCGATATCCAAGGCGGCTTCGGCTTCAATGATTTCATCAAGATGCGGTTTGGTCTTGGGATGTTTGGGGGTGAAGACCGTGCAGCAGTCTTCATAGGGTAATATCGAGATATCATAGGTATCGAGTCTGCGGGAAATCTGGATGATCTCCTCTTTATCGGTGCCGATCAAAGGCCGTAAAACCGGCATCTCACAGACGGCGTCTGTACAGGCCAATGCGCCGATGGTCTGGCTGGCGACCTGCCCCAAACTCTCGCCGGTAATCAGGCATTCACAGCCGGTGGCAAGCGCTTGTCTTTGGGCGATGCGCATCATAAACCTGCGCATGATGATCGTGAAAAAAGGTTCCGGACAGTTGTTTGCGATGGCCTCCTGAATCTCGGTGAATCCGACGATGTACAGATTGATGCGCCCCGCGTACTGCGAGACCTTGCGCAATAAATCGATGACCTTTTGCACTGCCTGTGGGCCGGTATAGGGCGGGCTCTCGAAGTGAATCGCCTCGAGAATCTGGCCGCGTCGGCCCATCATCCAGGCGGCGACCGGGCTGTCAAGACCGCCGGAGATCAACACCATGCCCTTGCCGGAGGTGCCGGTCGGCAGCCCCCCTGCTCCTTTGTGGCTGCCGCAGTGGACGTAGGCCGCCCAGTCGCGGATTTCGACGGTCACGGTGACTTCGGGGTTGTGGATATCGACCGAGAGATTCGGAAAATGATCGAGCAGATAGCCGCCGAGTTCGGCGCAGATCTGCGGGGAATTCATGGGGAAATGTTTGTCCGCGCGTTTGGCGGCGACTTTGAAGGTCTTGGCACGGGAGAGCTCGTCGGCGCAGTATTCGACCGCCGTTTCGGCGATTTTGTCATAATCTTTTTCGACTGCGGCGGCTCTGGCCACGGTAACCGCGCCGAACAGCCGGTCGGCGACTTCCTGGGCTTTGTCGATATCGGACAATTCGCCTTCTTTGTTCTCGAGCGCGACGATATAGATTGTGGACTGGGCGAACGAGACGCGGTAACTTCCGACGCGTTTTAACCGCCGACGCAGATTGCGCAGCAGCATGTCTTCGAATACGTTGCGGTTGAGGCCTTTTAAGACGGTTTCGCCGAGTTTTAAGAGGATGACTTCTTGCATGATTTCTCCTTGTGTGAATGAAAATGAAGAGTGAAAAGGAAAGGTACCGCGCGGCGGGAATCTTTATTTGACCACCCCATCCGTTTCGCGTCCATCCCTCCAAAGAGGGGAATTTGCGGGCGACCACATGGGGGCGCCCATACAGGGAAACACCGAGGTCGGAAGCGCGCGCTATCAAGCGATCGGACAGTAGATTCTACGACGCGTTTGAGAGCGGCGTCTCGCCGTTGGGTCGTCGGGGACGCTGACCCCTACAGCTGTTGTCCTTAGGTTTCATCAGACCGAGATCCTTCGACTTCGCTCAGGATGACACAGGCGGGCGACCACATAGGGTCGCCCCTACGGTTATTTTTGTACCTGTTTGGCAAAGCGCTCCTGGGCTAAAATCAATACTGCGGCGAGGGCAGCGGCGTCATCGGGGGTGTTTTGCGGGCCCAAACTGACGCGCAGGGTGTATTTGGCGTTTTCGCCGATCAGGTCGGCTGCGGCAGGGCTGGTTTTCCCGCCCATACAGGCAGAACCTGCCGAGACCAGAATGCCGTTTTCCTCTAAAAAGCGCATCAGAACCTCCGAGGGGACTTTCGGTAATGAGATGCTGCCGATAAACGGCGAGCCGAATGTGCCGTTGAACAGTACCTCGGAGCCGAACAGCCGGTTGCGCAGCGTCTCGAAAAAGGCCTTGGCTTTTTCGGTGCGTTCGGGCAGGGTTTTGGCCATCTGCTTGGCCGTCTCGGCAAATGCGCCGATCAGAGCGATGGGTTCGGTGCCGGGACGCAGACTGTTTTGCTGGCGGCCGCCGTAAAAACGCGGGGTGAGTTTGACGCCCTTTTTGATCCAGAGTGCCCCCGCCCCTTGAAAAGCACCGATTTTGTGTCCGCTGAACGAACAGGTGTCAACGCCAAGGGCTTTGGGACTGAACGGAATTTTGCAGAACGCCTGAACCGCATCGGTGTGAAAGACGGCGTTCGGGGCGATTTTATGCGTCAGCACGGCGACCTTTTTGACCGGGAAAATCAAACCGGTTTCATTGTTGACCGCCATGACGCCGCAGAAAATGGTGTCGGGGGTCAGTGCCGCCGAAAAATTGTTTAAAAAGGTCTCTTCTCCGCCGCCGAACGGGACCATGACCACGTCAAAGCCCTTGCTCCCCAGTTGTTTGACCGGATTCAGGAGAGACGAATGCTCGTCCGCCGTAATGATGATTCTGCCGCTGCGGTGCTTGTCGCAGACGCCGTATAGCGCCAGATTGTTGCTCTCGGTGCCGCCGCTGGTGAATACCGCTTCTCCGTCGCCCAAGAGTTCGGTGAAAATATGCTTGGACTGTTCGAGAATTTGAGAAGCGCGGCGGCCGTATTCGTGCAGAGCCGAGGCGTTTCCCCAATTTTCGCGGGAGATTTCGTTGAATTTTTCGAACGCCGCGTCACACACAGGTGTTGTGGCGGCATTGTCGAGATAGATTTTCTGCATGAGTCTCCTTAAAATAAAAGTCAGCAGTGATAATGCGATGGCATAGATAAGAGTTCGTTAGCAGTTGGCAGTTAAGAGTGAACAGTGACAATGAAGGAAGCATAGCCCGAGGGAGCGCCGAGGTCGGAAGCGCGCGCTATCAGGCGAATGGGCTGATGATTCTACGACACGGTTGTGAGCGGGCACTACCCGCCGGGCGATCACATGGGGTCGCCCCTACGGTTGTGATGCGGGCGGACCGCCCCTGCAGAGAAGCGCCGAGGTCGGAAGCGCGCGCTATCAGGCGAATGGGCTGATGATTCTACGACGCGGTTGTGAGCGGGCACTACCCGCCGGGCGACCACATGGGGTCGCCCCTACACAATTATCAATCATGGGTGTAGGTGCCGCCGATGTTGGAGCCGGCTTTGCTGGCCTTGCTGATATTGGCGTTATGCTGAGCCAGCGTGCGGGCATAATAGAAATTTCCGTCTGCGTCGGTGACGAAGTAATTATAATTCGATTCGGAGGGGTAGAGTGCCGCCGTCAGCGCAGCACCGCCCGGATTGCAGATGGCGCCGACCGGAAGGCCGTTACAAATATAGGTGTCGTAGGCCTGCGAATAGGACGGATCGGTGTAGGTCAGCGCTTTGTTGATGACATTTTTGACATAGTAGCTCGTCACGTTCGACTGCAGTTTCGGATAGGACTGCGGATTGAGCAGACGATTGTGGAAAACCGAGGAGACATTGGCCATTTCGAAAACATCGGGCGCTTCTTTTTCGATGATCGAGGCCAGCGTGACCACCTGATCGATCGTCATACCCATCTCGGCAGCCCGTTCGCGCAGGTTGGCCGTGAATTTCGTATTGAAGTTGTTTAAAAATTTCTTGATGACCGAATCGACATTTTCATTGATATAAAAATCATAAGTGTCCGGGAACAGATAGCCCTCGAGACGGTAAAAACGGCCGCTTTCGGCTCCGTCCGTCGGGATGAAATCATAATTATAAGTGCCGGTGTTGATGGCTTTCAGAAATTCGCTCTTGAGACAGACTTCGTTTTCTTCGAGCAGCGCGCCGATTTCGGCGGCGTTCATGCCCTCGGTGAAGGTGATACGCACGGTCTGGCTGCTCTGTTTACGCTGGACGGTGCTGATGATCTTGTCATAGGTCATACCGCCGTCGAGCAGATAGGTACCCGATTTAAAGGTGCCGTCGGTGTCGTTGAGCATGGTGTAGACCGAGAAGACCCAAGGGTGGTTGATCACGCCGGCCTTTTTCATCGCATAGGCCATATCCAGCGTGGACCATCCGGCCTGTATCTGGATTTCGTGTTGTGTATCGTCTTTCATGATACCCAGCACGTCGGAAAATGCACCGACCAGCCACGCACCCATCATGATACCGGCTACAACCCAAATCAAGGCGACTGTCAAATCACCCATCGCGGTACGGCGAAAACGCCGCCAACGTTCTTTAAGCGTGCCTTTTTCCACCGGACTTTTCTCGCGTTTTTGTTTCATATCTCCCTCCGAATTACATGCCTTACAATGAAATCATCTGCATGGTGGCGCAGAGTTTTTCGGCCGCCGCATTTCCGTACAGCGCCGCGACCAGTGCTTTTCCGAACAGCAGGGATATGCCTGCGCCTTTTGCGGTGATGATATTCCCCGCGACTTCGACGGGGTTTCCCGTATAATTGCCGCCGAGTGAATCGTTTTGGCAGCCCGGATAGCAGGTGAAGTTTTTGCCGTCTAAATAACCGCGCTGCTGCAATAAACTCGGGGCTGCGCAGATCGCACCGATCCAGATGTTATTATTGATTGCCGTTTCGACCGCGTTTTTAACAGTCTTGCTGGCGATGAGATTCTTGGTGCCGACGCTGCCGCCGGGCAGAACCAGCATCTCAGCTTTTTTTAAGTCGACTTCCGCTTCGGAGATGTCGGCGGTGAGAACAAATCCGTGCGACGAGGTGATTTGTCTTTTGCTGATGCCGACCAGAGCGACCTGTGCCCCTGCCCGCCGGAGCATGTCCACGGGCGCGGTCAGTTCGAGTTCCTCAAAGCCGTCGGCCATAAATACGTATACCATTATAATAAAATGCTCCTCTCGGTCATGATGTATTTTTCATAAAGCATCGTCGGGTGATAGGATAATTTGGCGGTTCGCAGGCCCTCGATGCCCATGTCCTCCTCACGGTTGATGAGTTCGTAATCGGATAAGGTGTTTTTGGCGAATTCGCGGTTGATCATCGCGTAGATGCCGGTATATTCACGCAGCGCTTTTTCGGCATGGGTCACAAAGCATTTGTCTGTAATCGGTTCGCCGAAAGTGAAAGCGACGGGAACGCCTTTGACACGCAGGAGTCCGCCTTTGAAACCGAGTTCCTCGTAGTGGTCAAACCCGAGACACAGCGCTTTATATTCGATTTCAGCGCCGGTGTTTCCGATTTGGGTCGTCAGCCATTTTTCGCAGATTTCCACGCAGGCGGAGAGGTTTTTTTCGTTGATCTCCTCATAGGACCAGTCGGGGTTTTCCGCCTCGAACCGGGTGATAAAATTGCGCTTGGAATGGTACTTCTTGCCCGGCAGAAAAGCCAGATCGTCGCGGCGGTAGATATAGTCGAAATCATCGCGTTCCGGGGTGAAGATGAAGCGGTCGCCAAACATCTCTCGGATGCGGCCGATGCACTCTTTGCGTACGCGGTGCATCGTAAACGGATGACGGTTTTGTTTCGCGTCGGCAATCAATGCCGGAATCAGCGCCTGCAGTTCGGCGTCGTTCGGATTGCCGATCGGACACAGAAAGCGCTTGAAAGGCCGTTCTTCCTTGGTGACGAAAAAGTTATCGCCGAGGTGGATGCGGGTGTTATAGACCCAAGCCCACATGAAGAAATTGCCGAAACAGTATTCGCAGCCCAGTTCGCCGCTCTCGGCGACGATGGAGGTGATGATGGGACGATGTGAGAGGGTGACCTCCTCGAAATGCATAAAAAGAAACTTCCCTAATCGTTAATCTTTGACCAGATGAATGCGCTCAATTCGTCAGGCGGCATCAACATGCCGTCTTTTGCGCAGTTGATGACGATCCATCCCTCGTTTTCGGCGATCTCTCGGCCGGCGTCGTGTACGGCACGCTGATAATTTAAATCGCTCTCGTGGATATCCTCGCCCTGCCCCGTGAGATTCGAGCGCTGTCGCACCAGCTTTTCGCTGACGTCAACCGGCAGATCCAGATAGAGCACCAGATCGGGTACGGGCAGACCGAGTTTTCCGTATTCCATGTCCTTGAGCCAACGGATATAGTCCGTGCGCTCGGGGTTTTGCAGTTTGGCGCCCTGAAAAATCATATTTGAGGTTGTATAGCGGTCGGAGACCAGTAAAACGCCGTTCTCGTAATCTTTTTGCCAATCGCTGCGAAACGAGCAGAACCGGTCGACCGCATATAGTGATGAAGCCGCATAAGGGTTGACCGCGTTGGGGTCTTTGGCGAGTTCTCCGCCCAAATACATCTTCACGGGTCCGCTGGACGGGCTGTCGTAGGCCGGGAATTTGAGCATTTTTACCCGTTGTCCCGCGGACAGCAGGCGCTGTGTGAGCAGGGCCGCCTGTGTGGATTTACCGGTCCCGTCGCACCCTTCAAATGCGATAAATCTCGCCCTAATTGGCATCATCCGACCTCCCGAAAATCGTATCAGTGCGCGTTCGCACACCAACCCGCTTCCTATATTACCACATTATAAGTCCATTGACAAGCGTGAAAATATCAGATAGAATTGAATGGCAGCCGTCAGATGACGGCTTTATAAACCGTTTTTACGATCGCTTTTGGGTTTGGAAAGGACTTAAATTATGGCCAAGGAGAAGAAAAAGGCTTGCAATTACGCCCCGGTGGGCGGTCAGGCGTTGATGGGCGGCATTATGATGCGCGCCAACTCGACCAAACAAAACGCATTTGTCGTTCGCCTTCCGAACGGCGGACTGTTTATTGAGAAATCTCCGAGCGTCAGTGCGCGGGATAAACACAAATGGCTGAAAACGCCGGTGATACGCGGCATTGTCGCTTTTATCGAGTCCATGAAGGTGGGTTATGCGGCCCTGAACCGTTCAATCGAGCTGACTTTTCCCGAGGATGAAGAAGCCGAAAAAATGACCGAGAAACAGAAAAAGAAAGACGAGACGCTGATGTCCGCAGCAGTTTGGCTGGGCGGGGCGTTGGGCATCGTTGCGGCTATATTTTTGATGTTCTGGCTGCCGAATTTTTTGGTCGTTGACGTTATCGGGAAACTGGTCGGCGATCTGGGCATCTGGAAGGGCTTGGCCGAGGGCGTGCTGAAATTGATTATTTATGTGGGCTATCTGCTGCTGTGTACATTAAATAAAGAGATCAAAAAGGTGTTCATGTATCACGGCGCCGAACACAAAACGATCTTTTGCTATGAGAACAATCTGCCGCTGACTGTTGAGAATGTGAAAAAGCAAAAACGCTTCCATCCCCGCTGCGGCACGAGTTTTCTGTTTTTAATGCTGGCCATCGGCATTGTCGTTTATACGTTTGTGCGTTTTGACAATGTTACGGCATCCAATGCTTTGAACAGCCTGATCACGGTTGGCGTCAAACTGCTGCTTTTACCGATTATAATGGGGCTTGGCTTTGAACTTCTGCAGTTCTGCGGAAAACATGACAATCTGCTGACGACGATTATTTCGGCGCCCGGTCTCTGGTTCCAGCGCATTACCACCAAGGAACCGGACGACGACGGTATTCTCGAAGTCGGCATCGCTTCGCTGCAGGCGGCTTTGAATCTCGAAATCACCGTACCGGTCGATCCGCCTGTTAAGGCTGAACAACAACCGGCTGAATCCATCGAATCGGCAGAGATCAGGGAATGAATAAAAGCGCGAAAAAGTTATACCGCGAGGCGGTCGAGACGCTGAAAGCGGCGGGCGTTGAAAACACCGCCGCCGAAGCACGCTGGCTGGCCGAGCGGTTTTTTTGCTGCTCTGCGGCAGAACTGGCAATGGATTTTGAAGTTGAAAATCCGTCCGCATTTCTGAGGGCGGTACAAACAAGAGCTACGGGCGAACCGTTACAATATATAATAGGTACACAGGATTTTATGGGATTGGAAATCAAGGTCGCCCGGGGCGTCCTGATACCGAGACCCGAGACGGAACTGTTGGTGCGTGCCGGTGCAAGGGCCGTACCCAAGGCAAAAATCGTGTGGGATCTGTGCGCCGGGAGCGGCTGTGTGGGTTTGGGTCTGCAACAGTTGCTGCCCGATGCGAAGGTGTTCTTTGTTGAAAAATATGCGGCAGCTTTAAAGATTTTACGGGAAAATGTGGGGGACCGTGAAAATTGTGCGGTTGTTCGGGCGGATATATTAAAAAACAAACTGACAAAACTGCCCGCGCCCGATCTGATTCTCTGCAATCCGCCTTATATCCCGAAAGATGATATCCCCAACCTTCAGCGGGAAGTGCTTCGGGAACCCTGCACTGCCCTGGACGGCGGTGAAGACGGTTTGAAATTTTATCGTGTTCTTACGGAGTTAGCGGAAAAACGGCTGAAGGAAGATGGTGCGCTTTGCGCCGAACTCGGAGTCGGACAAGCTGCTGATGCAAAAGAGATGTTTTGCGGATTTACCATAAATATTGACCGGGATGAATCGGGAATTGAGCGTGTCATAACTATGAAATCCATAAATGCAATCAAATAATACAAAAATCAGAATTATACAAATTGGGATAATTTTTGCATAAAAATCTGTTTTTATGTAACCTTTTTTGTTTTTAATATTTTAAATTATGTATCGGACGATTCTTTATAATCGGTCTTTTTTTGTGCAATTTGTATATTATAAACGCCAATAATGGGTGCAATCCCCTAAAACAAATTGTATTATTATTCTTTTAAGTGGTTAAAATATAACATTTTGCTATTTTTACTTTCACATAACCACAAAATGTGATAAAATAAAAACCACTTAGGGGCATTCTGCCTCAAAATTTGAAAGGAGATTTTTCGCATGAAGAAAAAGGCTATTGTCGTCTTGCTTGCATTGGTCATGGTAATCACCATGTTCGCAGCTTGTACGACATCTGAATCCTCAGAACCGGCATCTTCCACGACTCCGTCGGTTGAATCCACGACCCCGTCTGTTGAATCTACAACTCCGTCGGTTGAATCCACCGTCCCGTCTTCGGAGGAAACCTCTGTCGTTCCGTCTTCGGAAGAGACCTCTGTCGTTCCGTCCTCGGAAGAAACCTCTGTCGTTCCGTCTTCGGAAGAAACATCTGTTGCTTCCTCGACCACCACGACACCCGCAACCTCCAAGATCGGTTCCAACC